>JAIOSV010000083.1 GCA_021107435.1 Candidatus Sabulitectum sp.
TCACGGTCGAGTTAGAATTCTTGGAGATTTGAGGAGAATAGCACCGCTATTTGACAATAATCTACGAGGATTGTAGCCGATTGTGGAACCTTTATGCCGATGCTTCATTCTCGGTCACGCTCCTAGCAATCAGTTATTCTCCGGTTGCACATCAAGTGGCGCGCGTAGAATAACAAGAACCGAGGAATAGGGTACAACAAAGAATTTTCCTGTTTCCAGGCGTATCTCCCAGGCTGCGTTTTTTACATAAAGTACATAGTCGCCTTTTTCAACCTGAAGAGGATAGTGCTTTATCGCAGGTGTTTCCGACGACTTCCAGGGCTCTTCGGAGGAATTACCGGCATCAGGGATTGGATATCCCGGACCAACTGCTTCAACCCACCCGGACATAACTTTCCTCTTGTCAACGGCGGAATCCGGTACAAAAAGCCCGGAATCGGTTCTCTCGCCTGCAACGGGAGGACTTACCAGAATGCGGTCTCCTGTGACAATCAGCTGCTTTGCGCCGATAAAGATTGAATCGGCCATATTACTCCTTCGCTGCATAATCAGTATCATTAATTCCAAAGAAATACTCAGTTAAAGGAAGACAGGGTGGCGGAGGACCGGGGACTCGAACCCCGAAGGGTGATTAGCCCGGCGGATTTCAAATCCGCTGCCTTACCAATTAGACTAGTCCTCCCCCGTAGTCCGCTAATTTATGATAATAGAGGCCTCAGGTCAAATCTCAGCACGACAGGAGGGTTTGATGTTCACCGAAGTTGAACTGAAGTACCCGGTTAAGGATTTCAGGGAAATCAGAGAGAATCTTCGGCGAAATGGCGCCATGCTTATATGTGAACCCACTGAGGAGAAGAACACTCTGTACGATCTTCCGGATGAGTCTCTTAAACACTCCGGTACCCTTCTGAGACTCAGGGAATTCGGTTCAGAAGTTATTCTTACGGTGAAAGAGCCCGGGATTCCGGGTGCTATGAAAATACGGAAGGAGCATGAGACAGTCCTCTCCATTTCCCTCCGCGCGGCAGAGGAAATGTTGAAGGCTCTCAATTATGTTCCTGTGTTTCATTACGAGAAAACCCGTGAAATATGGTCTCAAGGCGAAGAAATACACATTTGTCTGGACACACTTTACTTCGGGAAATTCGTTGAAATAGAAGCCGACACTCAGCAAAAAGTCAGCAATGCATCCCGAGTTCTTGGTTTTAATCTCCGTGAAGGTTTGAGTAAGAGCTACAGACAGTTGCAGGTTTTAAGCCGCTCCAGCGAAGACTGATTTCCTAACTCTTGACATAAGAGCCTGCTGGTGGCATAAACCCGCCTGCGGGAAAGAATTTATATGTTAATTATATTAATGTAATAAGGAGATATATTGTGAACCAGCATACTGTACAGGAAAAAAAGCTCAAAAGCGATATTCACGACAAGAACGAGCTTCGCAGGGAACTTGCGTTCAGCTTGAATCAGCTTCACAGCTGGCAGGAGAAGCTGATGACTATCAGTAATATCCGTAAGGAGAAGAAACTGAATCGCACAGTGGTTCGTTACGCCAACTATATCCACGAGTTGAAACTGTTTCTCACACCGGTTTTAGACGAACTTGAGGCAAGAATCAAAACTGAGATGGATTTTAGTGTTGAAGAGATAGAACAGTTCAGAAGCGACATTAAGATTGAAGCAGAGGAAGCAGTTCAGGCAAGGAAAGCATTCGAGAACGCAAAAATGATTCTTGAAAGCACTGAGGCAAAGAAACAACCTGAGCCCGAGGAGCTTGCTTCTGCCAAACAGGCTTACAGCAAGGCATTTAAAGCTTTCAGGCTGGAAAAGGCCGAACTTGATAATGTGCAGAAGGAACTCGAGAGTGAGCTTCATGACCGCGAGATATTCAAGCTTGAGCTGAAGAGAATCATGATTGAGCGTCATTTCGTAGCCGAGGTTTAGAGGTATAGTGGAAGTATTTCCCCAAAAAAAAATTAGAAACAGGGCGTTGCTTACCGCAGCGTCCTGTATTTGTTTAGGCCTTCCCTTCATCGCTTCAGGCAAGGGAGTTGCCTTGCTTCTTCCGATTATCTGGGGAGCTGGTGCTGTTTACTTCTTCTCATATCTTCGCAAATATCTTAGAAGGGAGAAAATTGCGGATATCGGACTGAACGAGAGAGTAAAGGAAGCCCTGACAGAGAAAGTGTCTTTCTACAACAATCTCTCTCCGACGGACAAGTCTGAATACGAATCAGATATCGCGATCTTCCTGGCTGAACATTCAATAGAGGGTGTTGATGGCATTGAGATCACAGACGAAGTAAGAGCACTTGTTGCTGCCTCCGCTGTGAGGCTTACTTTCAAAAGACCAGGCTGGGAATACTACAATTTCGGTGAAATACTTATGTATCCATCCGGTTTCTCTCCGGAGGGCAATTACTCAACAAAGAAACAAGCAGGCTTTACCGCTGCGGGAATGGTTCATTCTCAGGGCGGAGTGATTCTTTCTCTGCCGCATTTGTTGAAGAGCTTTACTCATGATAACGATGGTTTTAATGTTGGCTATCACGAGTTCGCGCATGTGCTGGACGGTCGAAGACCTGACGGTGTACCTGATGAACTTTCACTGGGAGCCTATAAGCCATGGGCACAGGCCATGCAGAAGGAATTTGAGAAAGTTCACACGCGCCATTCCATACTCAGGGACTACGCAGGCACGAACCCCGCGGAATTTTTTGCCTGTTCCGTGGAGTATTTTTTTGAAAAACCCGGGAAAATGAAGGAACGTGCCCCGGCTGTGTATGAACAGCTAAGTGAGTTTTTTGATCAGGATCCGGCTTCAGACAGTGGCTGATCCTTTTTACCTGATGAGCCGGGTTTAGTTATTTCAATTCTTTCTCTGCACATAGGGCATTCATCAGGATTCCAGCTCTCGACCTTGACTGTAAGCAAAGCCCTGTAGGGTGCGGGTAACTCAAGTTCACCGTTTGTTCTGTCTACCAGCAGACCAACCATAACAACACTGGCATCAAGCTCATTCAGTACTTCGATAGCTTCCCTTACACTTCCGCCGGTGGTCACAACATCTTCAACAAGAAGAACTCTGGCATTTTTAACAATACCTTTGAAGCCGGATCTGATACCCATAGTACCATCAGCATCTCTTTGAAGAAATGCAAATGGTTTACCCATTGCGTGCGCGGTTGCGAAGCCGAATACAATGGCCCCGAATGCGGGAGCACAGACCACATCAAAACTGCTCGTGATATCCTCCATTTGAATAGCAGTCATTTTGCCCAGTTCCATTACAAGATCCGGGCGGCAGGCAACCTTGATCTTTTCGAAATAGAGTTTTCCATGCCTTCCTGAGGTGTATCTGAAGTGCCCCTCCAGCAGGGCATCGCATTCCGTGAGAATGTCGAGTACCTTATCTCTGTCCATGAAATCCTTTCAAGAGTTTTGTGCAGACGTGTTGATCAGGGGTTGAAGCTGAATGGAAGCTGAATGGGAAGAGGACCTTCACTGGAACTCACGCTGCCGAATCGCCACTGCTCAATTGAGCTTATCAGTTCAAGTTCAAACGCCCGGTTGTACATGTTGGATGAGACAATTTCAACGTCGGAGACCCTCCCGCTTGGGTGGATTATCATGGCAATATGTACCTGACCCATTAGAAGAGGGTCAGTCCGAAGGTGCTTATTGTAAACATACATCACGGTTCCCCGCTTTTCTGATACAAGTTCAGCGATTTCTTCGGCGGTTCTGGATGAATAGTTTTCAGACCCTGTTGCTGTTGAAGAGGTTATACTTGAAATATCCGAGAAAACCATGATTTCTCTTCCCAGAGCTTCCGCCTGGGCAGCAACGCCGGTAGAAACCACACCCATTCGCCCGCCGGTTGAACCGGCGAGACCAATGTTTGTGCCTGTACCACTGGTAAGCGCGCCGCTGCTGTTCAATGCAGTCATGTCTATACCACCTCCGCCTGAGAGCATGGCAATCAGGTCAGCAGTGCTCTCTGGCGGTGATTGACTGGTTCCGCTTTCCGCAGCAACCTGTTGCCCGGAAGTACCGGTGTTTTCCGTTTCCTCAAAAGGGGAGGTTATGAGTTCATCAGGCCTGAGGTTCCCGGTAGGACCCTGGTTTTCTGCCTGTTCGGTGGTTGATTCGGTTTGAGAATCCGGAACAGCTTGAGAGCCTGCGTCTGCTACTGCTACAGAAGCCTGATCCGGCATAACATCAAGATCAAACTGAAGCATGTGACTGAATCCAGCCTGTGCAATCAGAGTGTAGAATTCGGTGACATATCCAACCTGGTAGACATCAACTGCGTATTCATCACCACCCAGAAGACCGTCAAGCATGATCGGGGTTACACCCATGAGTTGTCCATCAAGGGTAACGAAGGCACCGGCAGGTTCACTTCTGACCATTGCAGAAGCCATGATACTGTCTCGAACCGTGTTAAGAAGCGCCTGAAGTCTGGGGTTTGCCCGGGGGCTCAGGTCATAGTAAACATCAAGGCGAAGAAGTTCTTCATAAGCTTCGCTTGCTGCGCTGTTGTTGCCCATGGCATAGTAAGAACTGCCCAGTCTATCCCAGGCTCTGAGTTCTTCATCAAAAGTCAGCGAACCCTGACTGATCATCTGTTCCAGAGCAACAATAGCTCCCGGACTGTCACCCATGTTATACAGTTCGATAGCTTCGTCAACAGTAGTAACAGACACCAGCGACAAAATAACCATAAAACTACTAAACAGAACTGCCCCCTTGCCTTACCCGATCAGACTCACCCTCGTTACTCCAAAAATTGCTCATGACAAACCGGAAGTCAACAGCAATCAATTGAAGGGCAACCCAGGACGCAACCTGACAATCAGTTTCATGAGAGACGCAGACCTCATCTTCCAATACAAATGCTTTCATAACAGATATACCATTTTTCAGTTCCTGTTCATTCCATGGCTGTATCAGCCGGGAACATTTTTAATGCAAACCGGTTATATTCGCGTAGACATACTGGGAGTTACGCTATTTTTTGAGAGGAAAGATTATGAGTATTCACAAAGGGAAAATACTGTTGTTGGCGATTTCTGCGCTGGTGCTTGCCGGGTCTGCCTGCCTTTTCAGTCCCTCGGACAAAGGTACTGGAGGTTCTGATTACTACTCCCCGGTGGATACTCCCCAGAAGTTGCTTGATAATTTTAAGCTCGCCTATACAACGAAGAATCTGAATGCCTACATGGAATGCCTTCATGAGGAGTTTGAGTTCATGCTTCTTGAAATTGACTGGGAAGATTACACCGGAAACGGTGAAATTGATCAATCCTGGGGCAGAGATATTGAAGAGAGCATGACTGAAAACATGTTTAACAGTACAGACGCTGAGATCATTGAGCTGACTCTGGATGGGGACACCGAGAGTGTGTGGTACGGGGACTCCACTAATGCAACCCTTCAGCTTGTGAGATCCTTCGATCTGAAGGTTTACTACTGGGATGGAGACGAACAGAAGGGCTATCATGCCGTGGGTCTGGCTGTTTTTCTCTGCAAGCCCAACGAAGATGGGGATTACCAGATCTGGCGCTGGGAAGACCTGTCTGAGACTTAATGGCTTTTCTTATTCTAATAACAGCCTTTCTTCAGAGCTTTCTGCCTGAGGAAGGGCTGTACTGGGTTATTTTCAGCGACCGCGGAGCTGATGTTGAGCATAGGCTTGAAGTTGCCTCAGCAGATGTTATGCAGGGGCCTTCTGCGGAAAGACGTCTTTTTTCCGGCATTGTTCAGGCGGATTTGTACGATCTTGAGCCCTACTCTGTATATGTGCTTCAGGTTGAAGACATCAGTTCAAACCCGATAAGAACCTCATCCCGGTATTTGAACGCCGTCAGTGTAAAGCTTACAGCGAACCAGATTGAGACACTTCTCGAAAGACCTTTTGTTGAGGAAATACGAGCGGTTGGGATTTCCAATTTTTCCCCGGGGGAGGATATTCCCGCCCCGGATGCCTATGGGCTTTCAAGATCTCAGCTTGAGCAGGTCAACATTTTCGCTCTTCAGCAGCGGGGATGGACCGGCTCAGGGGTGGTTATCGGCATGCTTGATTCCGGCTTTGAACTTGTTCACCCCTGCCTGCAGTCTGTCGATGTTCTGGCCACATGGGATTTTGTAAACAATGACAGCATCGTTGGATGGCAAACGGAAGATTCACTGAGTCAACCTTCTCACGGAACAAAAACTCTATCAGTTATCGCAGGATATCAACCGGGCTCCTACGTAGGTGGAGCCTTTAACTCCTCTTTCATACTTGCAAAGACTGAGGATGTCAGTGATGAATACGAGCAGGAAGAGGATTTCTGGGTAGCAGGTCTGGAGTGGCTTGAGGCGGGCGGCGCTGATCTTGTGAGCAGTTCACTGGGTTATACCGACTGGTATGAGCCCTGCCAGATGGATGGAAACACAGCTGTAACAACTATTGCCGCTGATATTGCCGCTTCCAGAGGTATGGTTGTGTGGAATTCTGCCGGGAATGACGGTCCCGGAGAAACCAGTCTTGTCGCTCCGGCAGATGGAGACTCGGTTTTCGCGGTGGGAGCTGTTGACGGTGCTGGGCTGATTGCTGGTTTTTCCAGCCGTGGTCCAACGGCTGACGGCAGAATAAAACCGGATGGCTGCGCCAGGGGTCTGAACTCGGTATTCGCCACTTTCGGGGGAACCGGTTATTCCACCGGCGGAGGCACCAGCTATGCTGCCCCTCTGGTGGCTTCAGCGGCTGCATGTATTGCTTCCGCCCATCCGGAGTGGGGAATGATGAGAGTTTATGAAGCTCTCAGAATTACCTCAGATCGTTACAGCAACCCTGACAATACATACGGATATGGCATTATTGATGCTCTTGAAGCTGTAAAACACAGATCCATTATCGGACAGGTTCGAAGAAGTGACACAGGTACCGCCCTGACCGGACATACAGTTTCAATAACAATTGAATCAGGTACTCCTGTTCATACCACAACGAACGATAAAGGTTTCTTTGCTGTTGAACCGGGCAGTTTCGGCAGTTTTTCGGCTACCTGTACCGGCTGGGGAAATCCTATTGAGTACAACGGAGTTCTTGATGAGGGTGGTCTGGAGATCATCATTTATGTTGATCCTGTGAATTCTTCGGAGTTACCCTCCGTCTATCCCAATCCATCTTCAGGTGAGTTTTTTGTGGGGTTTGATGTAGTTGATTCATCCTGTGATGTCTCGCTTTCCATCTTCACTCTCGCGGGGGAAAGAATTTATCATTCGGAGAGAGCGTTGGTACCACCAGGCTGTTACAGGGCACCTCTGCCGGACCAGGCATTTCACTGGAACAGTTTTAACGAAAACGGTGAAGAGGTTGCTTCCGGTCAGTATATCGGAATGATCAGAATCGGCGACTCGGTTGAACTGCTTAATCTTGCTCTGATAAGGGGCATGGAAGAGGACTGATTTGAACAACAGCGCAGTAAGAATTCTTTTGCCGCTGGCTGTTATCGCCGGCCTGGCTTTTTTCGGAATTATTGACCTTTCCCTCCTGCCGCTGGAAGACCCTGATTTTCAAGCCACTCTGGCAACCATCGGCGTTTACATGATCTGGTCTGTTCTTGAAAGTGGAAGAGAAACTGATTCATCAAGAATCACACTGTACGCTGTTATGCTGGTGAGTGCTCTGGATACCTTTCTTCTTGGACTTACTAATTTTTCCGGATTCATGTACCTTAGATGGACAGGTGTGCTTCTGCTTGCATTCGGATGTGCTGCAAGACTTCTGGCCATTCGCAGCAAAAGCAGAATCTTCCTGAGATACGGCAGGATTAGCCAGGAACTGGGCGTTGCTCTTGGGCTGGGTTCAATTGCTGGAGTGGTTATTGCCATCTTCCCTGGTATTCCGTCCTCTCTCAAAGAAGATGCATGATGAAAGCTCTCGTTCAGAGAGTCTCACAAGCCAGAGTTCTTGTTAACGGCACAGTCACAGGAGAGATAGGAAGAGGTCTTCTTGTGCTGGCAGGCTTTAGGGGAGAGGATACACCGAAAGAACTGAATTGGATGGTTGAAAAGCTTACCGGTCTCAGGATATTTCCCGACGACAATGGAAACATGAACAGATCAGTGAAGGACATTGCGGGACAAGTTCTGGTGGTGAGCCAGTTCACGCTCCATGCTGATACCCGGAAGGGTAAGCGTCCCAGCTTTATCAAGGCTGCAGATCCGGAGACCGCAAACATCCTGTACAGGCTTTTTATCCAAAAAATTAGAGACAGAAACATACCCGTTGCCGAGGGAGTTTTCAGTGCTCACATGGATGTTGAGCTTACAAATGACGGACCTGTAACCATTATGGTTGATTCACCATCGGAGAGCAACAAAGCCCACACCGGGAGCGTCCCGAGCGTTAGTACAGCGAGAGGAAAATGAGTTACTGGTATCCGATTGAAACTAAACTTATCCTTGCCAGCAGATCTCCCAGACGAACTGAAATTCTTAAGCTTGCAAGTGTACCTCACATCGTTTATCCTTCGGCAGTTGAGGAAAAATCCATGGAGGGAACCCCCTGTGACATTGTTATGCACTGGGCACAGCTCAAAGCAGCTGATGTAGCACATAAATTTCCGGATCATCCGGTACTTGGCGCTGATACAATGGTATTCAGGGATGGGGCTTTACTGGGTAAGCCGGAGAATGAAGCACAAGCCTTCCAGATGTTGCATTCCCTATCAGGGCGATGGCACACTGTTTATGGAGGTGTGGCTCTCATGTGGCAGAGCAGGGGTCTTTCATTCACTTTCGCGGAGGCTACAAGGGTTAAGTTCAGGAACCTTCCTGATAACGAGATACGGGCTTACATTGCCACAGGAGAGCCTATGGACAAGGCAGGAGCTTATGGCATCCAGGGACGGGGCTGTGTTTTGGTAGATAAGGTGGATGGTTGCTACTTTAATGTAATGGGTCTGCCTATCTCCAGATTTCTCCACAGGCTGAAAGACAGCCTCTCATAAGAAGAAAACGGGAACGATTGCCGCCCCCGTTATTTTAAAAGCAATCCGCTATTTAGCGTAAGACCGCTACCGATTCGGTAACACTCATGCCGTCTGATGTGGAGAGTCTTACCAGGTAGATGCCAGCTTCATCAACACTGACATTCTGCATTTCAGTTGCAGAACCCGAGGCAACAGTTCTGCCTGCAAGGTTGAATACTTCAACTGTTCCAGTGGAGTTGCCGGGAAGAACAGCACTGATGTTGAAGGAACCATTTGATGGATTTGGTCCTACAGAAAGGAACAGGTTGTTTGAGCCATTCCAGTCTGCATCATCTATACCCATCTCAATGTCCAGAAGTTTGACCCAGTGGCAATTCTCAACTTCATGTTCATTCGCCTGGTAAGAGCACTGAACAAATGTGGCCAGATGGAGTTCATTCACATCCCATGTTGAGGCAATAGTATACTCGGCCTCTGTAAAGATGGTATCAGGGTATGGTCCTTCAAACACCAGCTCTTCTCCGTAGTAACCCAGTACATTATCCCTGAATGCCTGTTCAAACACAGAGCTTGACCAGTAACCGACTCCTGGAATGTTATCTTCCACAATGATGGGCCAGATATTCATGGGAACGGTCCATCCCGGATCTTCTTCGGCAATTATCCTGAAGCTGAATGTTCCAGAAGTATCGTCGCCGTTTCTCGCAACATCAATAGCGATAATTGCAGGGATGGCAACTCTCTGATTGAACGGGGTTTGCAGATTGCCTGCACTGACATTCAGAATTCCGTCCATCTTGAAGTAAGGAACACTGGACACTCCATACTGAGCTTTGCGAACTGCCTGCTCTGTAGGGTTGGCAAGGTAGATTGGATCATTTGCAGCAGGCCAGTTCACATGGGTTCTAATAACGCACAGGTTTCCAGAAGGCAGGTTCGTGTTAACAAAAGCATTAATCTGGTTTTCCACATTCCAGCATGGGCCGCAGCCACTGTTCGTGAAATCCTCAAAAAGGACAACTCTTTGAGCCGCAATTGATATTGTTGTTAAGATAACAAGTACTGCACACACAAAACCGTTTCTCACAATTCCCCTTTCAAAAGTGTGCCCTGCTCAAATTTCTGTGATACAATAAGGCCGTTTCATGAAAAATGCAAGAGTGAGGATTTCTTTTGTTTTTTATTTCAAGAGTACGGATTCCTGCTTTTCTTGCGCTTCTGCCGGAAAAACCATGTTGACAATTCGAGGGTATATTCCTATAAATTGAACCCGGTTCTGAGTGGAGAGGTGTCCGAGTTGGTCGAAGGAGCACGGTTGGAAACCGTGTGTGGCGTTATGCGTCACCGAGGGTTCGAATCCCTCCCTCTCCGCCATAGCTGGAAGGCGACGGGTTCCGCAATGAAGGGCGGTCCACTCCTTCCCCGGTATCTCCGCTCAATTTGCTCCCCGTGCACTGAAAACGATCATATTGTTTTAGATGTACATAAATCTACTTCTGGGGGTGCTTCCTATGGCTGATGCTTTCACAAATGAAACTTACAATGCGCTGTGCAGGGATGCAGAAGGTTATCTTGCGCGCGGTCTGGCTGAACAGGCCAGAGAGTTGCTTCTGAAAGCAACCAGTCTGATTGGAACCAGGGCTCGAGCCAGAAGCCTTCTTGCCGACGCATGTATGCAACTTACCCTATGGGGTGAGGCGAAATCTCAGCTTGAAGCGCTTGCGACACTTGAAGTTGATAATATTTACACCCACTTCAGGCTGGGTCAGGTTCTCGAGGAAACTAGCGAATATGAACTTGCCAGGGATAACTTCCGTGTTGTACTTGATATGAATCCAGACCATCATGGTGCCAAGGTATCCCTTTCTCGGCTGGAAAAAATATCAAGTACATCTTCGCCTCTTGGAAAAACCACTTTTGTTGAGGGTCAACAGTTTTTTCCGGACTCTGATGATGATGGCATTTTCGCAGGTGAATCCTCCGGAAGCATTGATGAACTGCTGAATACCATTGGAATGGGAGAAAAGAAAGATGTTCCCGGTGTTGAAGATCTTCTCAGCTCTATAGGAATGAACAGCGAAGAAGAAAAAAAGAAAGAAAAACCAGCTGTGGACTTCTCATCAATCTTTGGAGACTCTTCACAAAAAGATGATACCGGAGATAAAAATCCTTCTTACGATGTATTCAATCAAGATCAACCTGAGCAATTTGCTTCTGGGTCATCGGATCTTAGCGCCATCTTCGGCGGCAGTGAGTCCGCTGAGGAGATTACAGCTCCAGCGGAGGAGGCACATGCTCCCAGTTTAGAGGCCATGTTCGGCGGCAGTGAGTCCGCTCCAGAGCCGGAAGCTGAGGCTTCAGAAGAAGAACCGCCTGCGGTAGAGAGCACAGAAGCTGAAGAAGATTCAGAGGGTGTCCCGGACGTCAGTACGGAGAGCGCAGAAGCTGAAGAAGATTCAGAGGGTGTCCCGGACGTCAGTACGGAGCAATCAGCAGACCTGAGTGCCATGTTCGGTGGCAGTGAGTCCGTTGAGGAGATTACAGCTCCAGTGGAGGAGGCACATGCTCCTGACTTAGACGCCATGTTTGGCGGCAGTGAGTCAGCTCCAGAGCCGGAAGCTGAGGCTTCAGAAGAAGAACCGCCTGCGGTAGAGAGCACAGAAGCTGAAGA
>JAIOSV010000118.1 GCA_021107435.1 Candidatus Sabulitectum sp.
AGAAGTATTAGGCTGCAATTTCCCGAAGCACCTACTGGGGTCACACCGGAAGAGATAACCAGAGCGATGATTGAAGTACGGCTCTCACTTCAGATCTCAACATTTGCGTTTTAGCTAAAAAACATGACAGTATGCTAACGAGTTAAGGATTCGTAGCACACGCTCCGTGTACTGCAATCCTGTGAATTAAGCGCCGCTTCTCTTTGCGTTTTCTATTAATGGCGTGTGATGAGCGTTCTTCCTTGTAATTGATTCCAAAAAGCGTAATCGATGAAGAGTTACGATGAAGAAAGCTTCAAAGGTTATATTGAAGTATGTAGGAATTGAACGTCCGCAGTAGGTACTAGTACACTGTACACTCTAAAGTTTCGGATATAATCGTTTGAGTTTAATGCGAGCATCTCCTGTCCGGAATTGCCAGTCAATATTTGTTTGCCGATTGTTTCGATCTGTGTTCCATGCTTTTACCTCTGATCGCATCTTAGTGATGCAGGCAATTCGTCCAGCAAGACATTGCCGTTTTAGTACGCTAAGCTCAATTTCTGCGATATTCAGCCAGCTTCCATGTTTAGGTGTGTAGTGTATTTCCAGGCGTTCTGCCAATCTCCTCGCGACCTCAGGGGGAGAAGAATACTATAGACATTATCGATATTGTGATTTGAAGGAGCAACTCTATTGACCTTGGATCTCATACCACCGGATATGTTTTCATCCCCATATCCCTCTCTTAATGATAAAGGCAGGATATTCATTTAGCGGAGAAAAAAGGGGGAAACACGAGGAAATTCTTGGTATTTCCAGCAGTCATATCTCTGCTTGCCATCTTCAGCTGTGGAAATGATTCAACAGGCCCGAGCGAGAACGATGATTATCTGCCCATGGCTGTCGGCAATCAGTGAAACTATTCATTGAGCGGATTTTATATTATAGCTTCTGGCGATACCATTACCGTCAGCGGAACTACCTTGACAGAAGTCCTTGGAGTGACAACTCGTCAGCAGGGTTTCCAGCTTTAAACGCTCCAGGACAGCACAACCAAGACGATGACCACTCCGGACACCACATCGTTTACATCTATCTATACTGAGATAGTCTATGCGTATAAAACCGATACTACTCTGGCTTTCTCCTGTGCAATACCGGTCAGATATGTGTAGATAGCTGTGGTTGCCGGACTGTTGTGCCCCAGATTTGTCTGAATCTGTCGCAGGTTAACACCTGACTCAAGAAGGTGAGTTGCATATAATGACGAAGGGAATGTACCTGTGCCTTTTTGCGGATACCACCGGCAAGAAGGGCTTTTTTGAAGGCCATTTGTACAACAGCTATTGAAAATGGCTCATTGATTTGATCAGGACAGTTGTAGTTGCCGTGACAACCCTGGGAAACAGCCATTCCTGGTTTCGATGGATCAGCCAGAATTCACGCAGTAATTGAAGAGTACGCCTTGGCAATGGTACATAGCGATCCTTGCCTCCTTTACCGTTGCATACATGGACAACCATCCGGGCACTGTCTGTATCACAAATCTGCAATCTGGTACCCTCACCAACACGCAATCCCAGAGAGTAGATTGTTTCAAGACACACCCTGTAACGAAAGAATCTCACATTCTGCATTTTATGGTAATAACTTCCCCACGTGAGAGAATCACAGGCAGCTTACTCTCACGCACTGGACGCACCAGCCCCAGAATTTACCAATCCCGCTTCAAAGTCTTTCCCCAGAAGAATTTGATGCCGCATATGGCTATTGTGCAGGTAGCACGTGCCCACTTCTTTTCGTTCTTCACATAGAGAAAGTACGCCCGAATCTCTTTCTCATCAATCTTGTCAGGCGATTCCCCGTAGTATTCAGCAAGTTGTCTAACCGATCTGACATATGATTCCTGTGTTCCTGGATTCAAACCGGCGAGTTGAATATCCTCAATCATTCTCTTTTGAAGTGCTGTCATGATATTCTCCCTGTTTTCGGGAACGCTTGATTACGCCCCTCACAGGAAGTATGCTTTACGCTGGAAATTAACTGGTTTTGAATCTGCGCTGCGAAGCGGCGCTTAGTTCAACATCTTCTTCAACCACAATCAAGTAAGCGGCCCTTTCCAAATCGGGAAATGCGATGCAGTTTGTTAAATTCAGATAAATACTGAGAAACTTCTTTGAGGTTGGAACAATATTCTGAAAGCCGGATATAAGCTGGTGTTCATAGCAGGACCCCTCCTCCTGAATTGAACATCCCTTTCGAGTGTTGAGTGTCACAAAGGGAACCCGCTGGAAGACACAACCGGCGGGTTTTCTTTGAAAAGCTGCTGTTTTCTGCTACTGCATTATTGGCCTCCGTTGCTCTTTCTTTGTAGATTAGCGATTCTCCTTTTTTTAGTTTAATTATCTACTGGGAGGTCTCAAAATGATCCGTCGGCATACCATCAATTCGATACTTGGTGGAGCTCATACCAGCGATACCGTAACGGTATACGGCTGGGTGAAAACTGCCCGCACAGGCAAGAGCGTTGCTTTTGCTTCCCTGAACGACGGATCAACCACCAATAATCTCCAGGCAGTGTTTGACAGAGAAATCTTCCCGGACGAACAGCTCTCAGGTTTACTTACCGGAGCCTGCATCCGGGTAACCGGTGAAGTGACTGAAAGTCAGGGCAGAGAACAATCCGTTGAGATTGCAGTAAAAGAACTGGAAATAGTCGGCCCGGTAGACGAGGAATACCCTCTTCAGAAGAAAAGACATTCCATGGAATTCCTCAGGACAATGCCTCACCTCAGATCCAGAACCAACACATTCAGCAGTGTCTTTCGTGTGAGTCATCACCTCTCCATGGCAATTCACCGTTTTTTCGATGAGAACGGCTTCTTCAATGTCCACACACCCTTCATTACTGAAAGCGACTGCGAGGGTGCCGGTGAAACTTTTCAACTGACCACCCTTCCCCTGGATATGCTTCCAGTGAAGGATGGAAAACCGGACTATGACAAAGACTACTTCAGAAGAAAGACCTTCCTTACTGTAAGCGGTCAGCTTGAGGCAGAGCCCTTTGCTCTGTCACTGGGAAAGGTTTACACCTTCGGCCCCACGTTCCGCGCTGACCCCTCGGACACACGGATACACGGTGCCGAGTTCTGGATGCTTGAACCTGAGATGGCCTTCTTCGACCTGGAAGACGACATGAATCTTGTAGAGAAGTTCGTGAAGTACACTGCAGCGTATCTTATGGAAAAATGCAGCGATGACATTGCCTTCTTCTCGAAGTTCTTTGAGAAAAGCCTTCCGGAAAGGTACAAATCTCTTCTGGAAAACGATTTCGGCAGAATTACATACACCGAGGCAATAGAGATCATCCAATCAGCAAAGAGGAAGTTCGATTCCATTCCGGAATGGGGAGATGATCTTGCAACTGAACACGAGAGGTTCCTTGCTGAAAAACACTTTGGCAAACCGGTCTTTGTGATTGACTATCCCGCGTCAATGAAGCCCTTCTACATGTATGTGAACGATGACGAAAAGACAGTAGGTGCCTGCGACCTGCTTGCCCCCGGTGTCGGCGAGCTTGTTGGAGGCAGCCAGAGGGAGCACAGGCTTCCTCTCCTTGAAAAGAGAGCAATCGAACAGGGTCTTGATATGAAGACCTACAGATGGTACATGGAGCTCAGGCGCTGGGGAACCGCACCGCATGCCGGTTTCGGCCTTGGTTTCGAGAGGCTTCTCATGTACCTGACGGGAATGGACAACATCAGGGATGTGGTACCTTTCCCGCGGACCTTTGGTAAGATGTACTAGTAATGTTTTGTAACCTTAACGAAAGCTGGTAAACATGAGCAGACAGATGATAACAATTGACGGTAACGAAGCCGCCGCGCGTGTTGCTCACAAGCTTAGTGAAGTGGTGGCGATTTACCCCATCACTCCTTCCAGCCCAATGGGCGAGCACAGTGACACATGGTCGGCAGCCGGCCAGAAAAACATATGGGGAACAGTACCCCTGGTGCAGGAAATGCAGAGCGAAGGCGGGGCCTCAGCTACCGTACACGGAGCTCTTCAGACAGGAGCTCTGACAACAACATTCACCGCAAGTCAGGGTCTTCTTCTGATGATACCCACAATGTACAAAATCGCTGCTGAGCTCACTCCAACTGTTTTCCATGTCGCAGCCAGAAGCCTTGCTGCACAGGCCCTTTCCATATTCGGCGACCACAGTGATGTAATGGCAGTAAGGAACACCGGTTTCGGCCTTCTTTCCAGCGCCAGCATCCAGGAGGTAACCGATCTTGCAGCTATTGCCCACGCCGCTACACTGAAAAGCCGTATTCCGTTTGTTCACTTCTTCGACGGATTCAGAACAAGTCACGAGATTCAGAAGATTGAACCACTTGAGGACAGTGTTCTCAGAGAGCTCATGGACGACGAGCTTGTGTTTGCGCACCGCCACAGAGGTCTTAACCCCAACCGACCGGTAGTCCGCGGCACCAGCCAGAACCCCGATGTTTACTTCCAGGGTCGTGAGACCGTTAACCCCTACTACCTGGCCACTCCCGCGATAGTGCAGGAATACATGGATCTCTTCGGCAAGCTTACAGGCAGACACTACCGCCTGTTTGATTATGTGGGAGCCCCGGACGCGGAACACATCATAATTCTTATGGGATCAGGCTGTGAAGTCGCTCATGAGACTGTGGAATACCTTGCTGCAAAGGGTGAGAAGGTCGGCATTATCAAAGTCCGCCTTTACCGTCCTTTCGATGCCTCGGCATTCCTCTCCGCCATTCCCGAGAGTGTGAAGACCATCAGCGTTCTTGACCGCACAAAAGAACCGGGCAACGACGGTGAACCCATGTTCAAAGATGTCTGCACTGCCCTCAGAGTTGCGGGTAGATCCAGGATCAAAGTCGTTGGCGGCCGTTTCGGTCTTTCAAGCAAAGAATTCACGCCTGCATCGGTCAAGGGTGTTTTCAACAATGCCCAGGGTAAACTGAAGAACGATTTCACAGTAGGCATCAATGATGATGTTACTCACACAAACATTGAAATCCCCGAGTTTGTTCTTGAGACTAAAGGCCTCCACCAGGCAGTATTCCTGGGTCTCGGTTCCGATGGAACAGTCGGCGCCAACAAAAACAGTATTAAAATCATCGGCGGAACAACCGACAACTACGCTCAGGGTTACTTTGTCTATGACTCCAAAAAGGCAGGCGCGCTCACAGTAAGTCACCTCCGCTTCGGACCTGATCCAATCAGGCGTACATGCCTCATTGACCAGGCCAACTTCGTAGCATGCCACCAGACAGTCTTCGTGGAAAAATACGATATACTGAAATACGCCGCGAAGGGCGCTACTTTCCTGCTTAATACGTCTTTCAGCATGGATGAAATCTGGGACAACCTTCCCCGGAAAGTCCAGAAGGATATGCTGGAAAAAGAAATCAAGTTCTTTGTCATTGATGCCTACGAGGTTGCCAGGAACACAGGCATGGGCGTGATGATTAACACCATCATGCAGACCTGTTTCTTCGCAATCAGCGGCGTGCTTGACAAGGACGAGGCAATTGAAAAGATCAAGGGTGCTATTGAGAAGAGCTACGGCAAAAAAGGCCAGGATGTTGTTCAGAAGAACTTCATCGCTGTGGATCAGGCAGTGGCCAACCTTTATCAGGTTAACTATCCTGAAGAAATCACCAGCAGCATCACCATTCCCCCGGTGGTTCCAGTGGAAGCCCCTGAATTTGTACAGAATGTAACAGCGACTATCATGGCCCAGAGAGGCAATGATATCCCGGTAAGCGCCATGCCCAACGACGGCTCTTGGCCTACAGCTACCACCCAGTGGGAAAAAAGAAACATCGCCCTTGAGATACCCGTATGGGATCCTGAAGTCTGCATACAGTGCGGTCTCTGCAACCTTGTCTGCCCTCACGCAGCCATCAGAATGAAGTACTACGACAAGGCAGTGCTCAAGAATGCCCCTGAGACCTTCAAATCCACAGACGGCAACACTAAATTCAAGGCGTACAAGTACACCAACCAGGTGGCACCTGAAGACTGCACCGGATGCGGAGCCTGTGTACATACCTGCCCCGCCAGGAACAAAAATACTGAGGGCAGAAAAGCCATCAACATGGAACCTCAGTCTCCTCTCCGCCATGCCGAAGTTGAGAACTACAAGTTCTTCCTTGAGATCCCGGACTTCGACCGCACAGAGCTTAACCTTGCCACAGTGAAGGAAAGCCAGCTCCTCAGGCCTCTGTTTGAATACAGCGGTGCCTGTGCCGGATGCGGCGAAACTCCTTACGTAAAACTTCTCAGTCAACTTTTTGGAGACCGAGCGGTAATAGCCAACGCGACAGGCTGTTCATCAATCTACGGCGGCAACCTGCCCACCACACCCTACGCGCAGGATTCCACAGGCAGAGGCCCCGCATGGAACAACAGTCTCTTTGAGGACGCGGCAGAGTTCGGTTTCGGCTTCCGCCTTACGGCAGACAAACATCTTGAAACCGCAGCGGAAATCCTCACTTCCATGTCCGACAAACTTGATGAAAACCTCATCGACAGCCTCTTGAACTCCAAAAACAAAACAGAGCTTGAGATTGCCCAACAGCGTGAGCGTGTTGAATATCTTAAAAAAGCTCTTGCTCAGATCGACACTCCAGAGGCCAGACAGCTTGAGTCACTTGTCGATTACTTCGTGCCCCGTTCCGTATGGGTTATCGGTGGCGACGGATGGGCCTATGACATCGGCTACGGCGGCCTTGACCATGTTCTTGCTCAGGGCAGGAATGTAAATGTTCTTGTAGTGGACACCGGCGTTTACTCAAACACCGGCGGCCAGTGCTCCAAAGCAACCCCCATGGGTGCCGTGGCAAAGTTCGCCGCAGCAGGTAAACCCATGCCCAAGAAAGATCTTGCCATGATCAGCATGACCTATGGCAACATCTATGTGGCACAGATTGCCATGGGAGCAAACTGGAACCAGACGGTTAAAGCATTCAACGAAGCTGAAAGCTTTGACGGACCTTCCATCATTATTGCATACAGCCACTGCATCGCCCACGGCATCAACATGACCAGGGGAATGGATGAACATAAGCTTGCGGTCAACAGCGGCATGTGGCCTCTTTTCCGCTTCGATCCCAGAAAGATCGAAAAGGGCGAATGTCCACTCCAGCTTGACAGCAGGAAACCCGCCATCCCGTTCCACAAGCTTGCCGAAGCAGAAGGCAGATGGAGCAGCCTTATGCGCAGCAACCCTGAGCATGCTGAAAAGCTTCTCGCTGCTGCACAGATAAACATCGACCGACGCTTCCATCTCTACGAGCAAATGGCAAAGATGAACTGGACAGGCGGCGAATAGCCAGAGCTGGATCATAACAAAAGAAACATAACGGGAGGGCACGCGCCCTCCCGTTTTCTTCTCTTCAGCTGTGGCTCATGCTTCAGCAGGTCAAACAGTCTTTTCAGGAGCCAACTTGTTGAATTGCGGGAAATCCCCCAACAGCCTTCCAGTTTCGGACTGGGTTATCCAGCAAAAGCAACAGCACAGTAATTCCTTCAGCATTCGTCTTTCCAGAGATTTTTAAAACGATGACATGCAAAGCTGTCGATCAACTTGACAAGATTGAACGCATCCGTTATTCTATTTCAGTATTTTCTGAAATAGCAATGAATGAAATTTACAATACAGATAATGCTGAAGAACATTGTTGCAGGAGTCTACAATGACAACATTACACGGAGGAAATATGCAGAAGCTAGTGTTACTAATTATTGTACTGGCAGTTTCATCAGTAAATGCCTCTGAAACTGAAATCAGCCTGATTTCAACCAATCTCACCCGAATCACACAATCTACAGATGACATGTTCGACACCCCTCCAAACCAGGCGGGATTCCCGATAGCTACAGGTGGTTCAACAAGTGAATCGTGTCCACAGATTGTTGATATTGACGATGATGGTGATCTGGAAATTCTTATCGGTTCCGGAACGAGTTTCCATGTCTATAACCATAACGGTTCTATGGTGAGCGGTTTCCCTGTAGCATTAGGTTGTCCCGCCTATTATACAGCTGCCGTTGGCGACATAGACAATGACGGGGAAATGGAGATAGCCATAGTTACGTTTACAGACCGGATGGTTCGCTTGAGACCGGATGGCCTCAATATCTTGGAGACGATGACGGCGCAGCCTGCTCTCCCACGATGGCAGATCTAGATGGTGATGGAGATCTTGAACTGATCATTGGTACATTCAAAGATCTCAACGGCAGCAGCGGCTATATAGAGGCC
>JAIOSV010000013.1 GCA_021107435.1 Candidatus Sabulitectum sp.
CACTCTCCCCTTTTGTTGCCTGCCCTTCGGTGAATAGTCAAAGCTTCACGGTACTTCTCGAATCCTGAACTTTTGTTTCCCATGTTGATTTCAATCTGCCCCATGTAGGCAAGCGCGTTTGCCTCAACAGACATGTTTCCGCATTTCTTCCCCAGATTGTACGTTCTGGAATAGTGTATCAGGGCATCTTTCATGCTGCCTGAACGCTGCATGAGTATACCCATGTTGCCGTGAAGTTTCGCAAGTGTCATGGTATCCAGAGAATTCTCGTACTCAAGGGCCTTGTTCAGAGCGGAAAGGGCTTCAGTTTTTCTTCCCATTGCAAGATACACTACACCTGCGGCTCCCAGTGAGTAAGCGGCGATGTTTCTGTCTCCTGCGGATTCTGCTGTTTCCACTGCCAGAATGTAATCCTTCAGAATTTCCTTCAAGGGCATTCCAAGGTTTTCTCTCGCCTGGGCGAGAAACGAATAGATTCTTGCCAGCTCTCTGCCGGAGAAGAATGGTTTTATCTTTTCCGCAATGCCAATGGCAAGCTGGAATTTTCCCACAGTCATGTAAAGGCGCATGTCGAAGTACTGAAGCTGCTTCAGGTGGGGGCTTTCTTCGCCGGTTCTTTCATGAAGTGCCAGAGAAAGGGTTTCTGACCTGTTTACATCTCCGGCATCAAGACACTGCTCAATCGCGATGAAAAGCCAGGGAACAGCTTCATCCCCGGAACCGGATTCTGTCCAGTGCCTGGCCAGTGTGATGGCTCTGGTTGTTTTTTCTTCAGGAGTCAGATTTTCAGAAAGAACTTCAGCGGCTGCTCTGTGAATTATTGCTTTGTTTTCATTCAGTATTATATCGTATACGGTCTCGAGCATAATTGAATTAGTAAAGTTGAAATTGCCGTCATCGTCGGTATTCAGGAACCCCATATTCTGCAGTCTGGAAAGAAAGATTCTGCCGGAACCCTCTATTAGTCTGGAGCATATCGAGGCGAAATGATTTTCTTTGAATCCATTTCCCAGAGCGGAGGCAACCTGCAGCGCGTTGGTTTCTCTGGAATCAAGAATGGTGAGTCTTGCGTGCAGGAAGGACTTGCTGTTGTCTGAAACAATCAGATCCAGCTTTTTATCAAGATACCAGTTGTTGCTGCTGTTTCTGCCGATGATTCCGGATTCAACCGCGTGCAGTGCAAGTTCGGTGACAAGCAGGGGGTTTCCACCCGTTCGCTCCATAAGAAATTCCGTAAATCTTTCACCTTCCAGGCCCTCCGGTGTTCCCAGTATGTTTTCAAGCAGCAGAAGCACTGTTTGTCTGTCCAGACCCGCGACAGTGAGCAGTTCCGCGGACGGTTCAAGATTCTTGCTGGGGTCGGTTCTTGAAGTAACAAGCAGAAAGACACCGATTTCGCGGAGTGATCGGCTGATTTGATTCAGCAGCCTGAGAGAGGCTGTATCCGCCCAGTGAAGGTCTTCAATGAGTATTAACAGATTCTGTTCCGCTCTCAGTCTTCTGATTTCAACCATAACCGTTCCGTACGGATCAAATGTGCCCTGTTTCATCAGGGGCAGCCATGTACCAAGGGGTTGTTGATCCCAGAGCCTGTTGTTCAGTCTGACTATTCTTGTTTCTTCACCTGGAATGGTAGAAAGAAAGGCTTCAACAAGGCGGGTTTTCCCTGACCCGGGTTTTCCCTTTACAATAATTGGAGGGTGATCATGCCATTGCAGGTATAGTTCATAGGCAGATGCAAGGTGTTTCATCTCCCTCTCTCTTCCGAGAAGAGGAGTGTTGGCAATAAGGGGGTGAACTGCCGGCAGATCATCTTTTTCAAAAGGTGTCCAGGCATCCTGCCTGGAGTCTCCTGCAAATATTTCCCAGTAAAAAAACTGTTCGCAGGGCAGTTTGGTTTTATCAGACACAAGAATATTTCCTCTGGGGGCTGCGTTTTCAAGCAGTTCAGCCAGTTTCACGCATTTTCCGTGAACAACGGCGGTACCCTGAGAGTCATGGGTGACTGTTGCGGGTCCCCAGGCAATCCCCACACTGCCGGTGAGATTCAGTGTATCCACTTCTGAGTCAATACTTTTTCCTATCATGTCGAGAGTGTTCAAGATTCTGAATGCGCAGTCAATCGCCCTCTGGCAGGATTGTTCGGCAAGCTCTGTCGCTCCGAAAAGAGCAACAATTCTGTCATGACCGCATTGTTTGAATTCCCCTCCGCAGGTTGACACGCATAAGGCAAGCTCTTCCATAGTAAGTGTTTTGAATTTTTCCATCATTTCCGGGTCAGTAACATCGGGGAAATTATCAAAACCTTTGATTTTTGTACAGAGAACGGCGACTCTTCTGTTCTCGCCGGGAAGAAGAGCTGTACCGGTTCCTGTTCTGCCCGGTTCAAAAGAGCCGAGTACTCTGTTCAGCGAACGGTTGATCTGATTCAAGAAAATCCTCCAGAAAACTAATGCAACACAAAACTAAAGAAAATATCACAGGAAGCCAATGGCTGGCTTGTAGTCTTGACTATATCAGTATCTGTTCATATAGTCATATCATGGAAATGGAAAAAGTATTCAGAGCGCTGGCGGAAAGAAACAGACTTCGGATAGTTCTTCTTCTGGAGATGGGACCTCTCAATGTATCAGAAATAGTTTCTGTTCTTGGATTATCGCAATCCAATGTAAGCCATCATCTTAAGCTTCTTCTGGATGCTTCACTTGTTCGCCGTTCCGGTCGTGCTAACTGGGCTTTTTACTCCAATAGAAAAGGCACTCCAATCATTGAAGGACTCGTAAGAACTGCCTTTCAAAACAGGCATGAGCTTTCGGGGTTTCAGGATGATATGAACCGGCTGGCTCACTGCTATGCGCTACGAAGGGATGCATCGAAGGAATTTTTTGATACCGTTGGTGAGGAAGGCTGGAAGGACCTCAGCGAAAACCTTCCCAGCAGCGATGAGTATCTGCCGTTTATAGAAAGGCATCTGGGCGGGAAAAACCTAGTTCTGGAGGTTGGTACAGGAGACGGCAGCATGATTCCTTTTCTGCTTTCCTGCGCGGACCGGGTTCTGGCTGTTGACAACTCAAGGGAGATGCTTGGCAGAGCGCTGAAACTGGTTACATCAGAGAAATTGAATACACGGGTGGAGCTGAGACTGGGAGACGCGGAACACCTCCCGGCAGGTGACTCAATGGCTGATGCTGTGTTTATGCACATGCTTCTTCATCACTCAGGCAATCCCGCACAGGCGGTATATGAGGTGACCAGAGTTCTTAAGCCGGGAGGCATTCTTATTGTTGTTGACCTTGCGGAACACGCGGACTCTGAGTTTAAAATTCAGCAGGGGGATCTGTGGCCGGGCTTCACGAAAGAAAGAATAAGAGAATTCATGATTGAATCAGGACTTTCAGTAACGGCTGAAGAAGCTTACAACAGAGAAACAGTTCTCGCGATCGCGGGAGTGAAAGGAGAAAGGTAAATGGACTATAAGATAAGAGATATGTCCCTTGCTGATTATGGAAGGCGTGAGATAGAGATAGCGGAACACGAAATGCCGGGTCTTGTTTCAGTAAGAACAAAGTTCGGTAAGGAAAAACCTCTAAACGGTCTCAGGGTTATGGGTTCACTCCATATGACTATTCAAACCGCAGTTCTTATTGAGTCTCTTGACGCTATTGGAGCAGATGTGAGATGGGCCAGCTGCAACATTTTCAGCACTCAGGATCAAGCTGCCGCAGCAATCGCGCAGAGTGGATACCCCGTGTTTGCCTGGAAGGGTGAAACCCTTGAGGAATACTGGTGGTGCACAAGACAGGCTCTGACATTCCCGGGCGGAAAAGGGCCGAACCTTATCGTCGATGATGGCGGTGACGCTACAATGATGATTCATGTTGGCGTTGAACTCGAGAGAGAGTACGAAACAACCGGAAAACTTCCTGAGGTCGGAGAAGGCCCCGAGGATATGGTAAGACTTCGTGAGAATCTGATCAGCGGTCTTGAAGCGGCTCCAATATTCTGGCAGGGCGTTGCTGAAGAAATGATAGGCGTAAGTGAAGAAACAACCACGGGAGTTCATCGTTTGTACCAGATGATGAAGGATGGAAAACTTCTTTTCCCGGCATACAATGTGAATGACTCTGTGACAAAAAGCAAATTCGATAATCTGTACGGGTGCAGAGAGTCTCTTGCAGACGGTATAAAAAGAGCAACCGATGTTATGGTAGCCGGGAAAATTGTTGTTGTGGCCGGTTACGGTGATGTTGGCAAGGGTTGCTGCCAGTCCATGCGCGGTCTTGGCGCGCGTGTTCTTGTTACCGAGATCGATCCCATCTGCGCTCTGCAGGCGGCCATGGAAGGCTTTGAGGTAACTACCATGGAAGATACCCTTGCAGAAGGAGACATCTTTGTAACAACCACAGGTAACTGCCGTGTAATCACAGCAGACCACATCAGCCGGATGAAGGATCAGGCCATAGTATGCAACATCGGTCATTTCGACAACGAGATAGAGGTTGAAGAACTTGAGAACTGGCCCGGTGTACGGAAGATAGAGATCAAACCTCAGGTGCACAGATACCTCTTTCCCGACGGGCACTCCATCTATCTTCTTGCCGAGGGTCGCCTTGTGAACCTGGGTTGTGCTACAGGTCATTCCAGTTTTGTAATGAGCAGCAGTTTTACAAACCAGTGTCTGGCGCAGATTGCCCTGGCCGGGGAAAGACCCGGTATCGGTGTGTATATGCTTCCAAAGATTCTGGATGAGGAAGTCGCAAGGCTTCATATTGGGAGGCTGGGAGTCAAGCTTTCCAGACTGACAGAGGATCAGGCGGATTACATTGGTGTTCCTGTGGATGGTCCGTACAAGCCTGAGCATTACAGGTATTAGTACCTGAGACTTGACCGGGTGTTTATAATGCCGTCCTTTCCTGAAGAAGAAGGGGCGGCATTTTCATGAGAAGAGTTCTGGTTCTGGGCTCCGGCGGTGCCGGTAAAACGACTTTCGCGAAGCAACTCGCGGAAAAGACAGGCCTGCCTCTTGTTCATCTTGACTCATATTACTGGAAACCGGAGTGGATGGAGACACCGCAGGACGAATGGATACCGAGGGTTATCGAGCTGTCGGAGAGGCCCGAATGGATAATGGATGGCAACTACTCGGGAACAATTGATATTCGCCTGAAATACGCTGATACAGTCATTTTTCTCGATTACAGCAGATTTACCTGTACTCTTGGTGTTCTGAAAAGACTTGTTACTCACGGTGGTTCTGCCCGGGATGAAATGCCTGAAGGATGCAGGGAAAGATTCAGCCTGGATTTCATGAAATGGATATGGAATTACTCTTCAAGAAGCAAACCAAAAATTATAAGTGCACTGCAAAAAGCTTCATCTTCAGTAACTGTTCACATTGTCAGAAACCGGGCTTCACTGCGAAGGCTTTTGGCAGAGCTGACTACTCACTGAACCACTTCTTCATACATATTCCCAAATGAGATCAAAAGGGGGTATTACTGTTTGAAAGCTGTTCGGACCATCTGCACCACACCGCCTGGCTGTCACAACGGCTGCGGGATAATTGCTCTGATTGATGAATCGGGAAGGGTCAGGGAGATCCGCGGGGATCCGTCAAATCCTTTCAATAGCGGATCACTATGCCCGAGGGGAGCAGCTCTTCCCGAAACAGTTTACCATCCCGACAGGCAGCTTCACCCTCTTATAAAAACGAAGTCAGGCTGGAAGAAAGCATCATGGAAAGACGCATTAAGAATAGCTGGAGACGCATTTCTTGAAGCCGGAGAGAAGCACGGTGCTTCCAGTGTGATTTTCTGCAAGGGAACAGGCAGGGATATCGGTCCCTGGCTGTCACGCCTTGCCTATGGTTTTGGCAGTTCCGAGTATTATGCTCTGGGTCCCGGCAGCGGCAGCGCCTGTCTGATGCCCAGAATGAGCATTACAAACGCTGTTTTCGGTGGATTTATGGTTGCCGACTGCTCACAGTACTTCCCCGACAGGTTCAACGATTCCAGATGGCGACTGCCGGAGTGTATTCTGGTGTGGGGTTCAAATCCTGTAGACTCCAATCCCGACGGTTTTCTGGGTCAGTGGATAGTTCAGTGCCTGAAGCTTGGCTCAAAGATGATAGTCGTTGATCCCAGAGAGACATGGATGGCACGGAGAGCCGATATTCATCTTTCCATAAACCCCGGAACTGACGCCGCACTTGCTATGGCTTTTCTTCATGTACTCTTCAAAGAAGATCTGGTGAAACGGGAATTCACAGATATCTGGGTGAATGGCGCAAATCAGGTACACGATCAGGTTCGTCTCTTCTCTCCGGAAAGAGTCTCTTCTGAATGCGGAATTCCTGTTGAGGATATTCTGTCTGCAGCGCTGCTCTATGGCCAGTCTGAACCTGCAGCTCTTCACTGGGGTGTCTCTGTGGATATGTCCCCCTCCGCTCTTGGAACTGCTCACGCCCTGACCTCTCTGGTTGTTCTTTCCGGAAACCTTGACGTACCGGGGGGGAACATCATTGTAACCGACCCGTTCGGTATAAGCAGAAGAGGGGTAGACAAGAAGCTGGCTTCCAGCCTGCAGAAAACAAAAACCGGTGTTGCTGAGCATCCCATGATTGGAAGCGGAGTGCCCTATGCTCAGGCGGATGTTCTGCTGAATGAGATTGATAAAGGTCGCCGGGTGGAGTGCGCGTGGTATCAGGGAACAGGGATTACTGCAAACGGTTTCGCTGAACCGAAGAGGGTTGGAAAGTTGTTGAGCAGAACAGGACTTTCGGTGATGGTGGACTTGTTTATGAGTCCAGCGGCAGATGAACTGGCTGACATCTTTCTTCCCGTATGTACCTGTCTGGAGCGGTCAGGCATACGGAACTGGTGGTATCAGCTTGCCGCTTTTGATAAAGTGATTGAACCTCTCGGGGAAAGTCGCTCGGATATGGATGTTGTTCTTGCCTTCGGCAGAATTGTAGCAGAGGAGCACTTCCCGTGGTCTGATGTGACCGGATGGTTTGATCATGTTCTGAAACCCTCCGGTTACAACTGGAGTGAGCTATGCAAAAAGGGCTGGCTTATGCCGGGAACAGAATACAACAAGCATGAATCCCGGGGAGGATTCAACACCCCTTCAGGAAAAGTAGAACTGCAGCCTCCGCTCATGAAGAAGTCCGGTCTGCTTCCTGCTCCCTGGTACACATCGCCGCCTTCCTCCAGGAAGCAGAAGAAGTATCCGCTGAAGCTTACCACCGGAGCCAGAAGCCCCCTCTATTTTCACGGAGAGCATAAAAATGTTCAGCTTCTTCGTGAGCTTGAACCACTTCCCACTGTTGAGGTGCATCCTGATGATTTGCCCTCAGAGGCAGGTGATGGAGATTGGATTCTTCTTGAATCACCCTGGGGGAACTGCAGAAGAGTGGTTGTTTCCACAGCACTGATGAAAAGAGGTGTGATATCCGCTGTTCACGGCTGGAAAGGTTCCGGACTGAATGTAAATGATCTTCTGACTTCCGGAATGCAGGGAAGAGGAGGGCTGGGATATCCGTTCCGCTGCCTGCCCTGCCGTATTTCAGGACCGGTGGATGTGCCTGAAGGATTTACAGATGTTCCGAAAATCAGAAGCGACGGCATTGCTGTTGACGATGTGCAAACCATCTGGTGTACCGGCTGCCGGGCCTGCTCGGTTGCCTGTGCTGCCCATACCGGTATTCACGGTCTGGTGGTTCGGATGAAGGATGGGGAGTGGACTCCGGGGTTTACATCCGCATGCCTGAAGTGCAGTGAACCTCCATGCGAAGCCGTATGTCACACCGGCTGTCTGGTAAGAGGAAAGGCGATCCTGGAATGATCCGAAAACCACTTGGGAATGCCATGGTTTTCACAGTTGTTGTATCTATTTCTGACTACTATGTATTACTCCTCAACAATGGAGATGATTTGATTCTCAGAAGAAAGGTTCTGGTGATCGAATAATGAGAATACATACTCTCTTACCGGCAATGCTACTCATTGCCGGTACCGGACTGTCCTCGGATGTGTTCGACATGGAACCAAGTTGTGTTCGCCCTTCATCAGGCTGTAAGCGCTTCTCTTCGGCTCTTCTGAACGATGATTCTATACCGGATCTGATTATGGGAAATCATTCTGAAGATTTCATAAAAGTACTCTATGGAAATGGTGATGGCTCGTTCGATCCAGGTGAGGATTACTCAATAAACTGGCCATTGTGGATAGAATCAGGTGATATGGATAATGATGGTGATGTTGATGCTGTTGTGCGATTCACACCCCCGAGCCCTGATTCTTTCGCGGTCTACCTAAATAACGGTAACGGCGTTTTCAGTGATATTATCAAATTAGAAGGTCCTGGTAAGTCACAGACAGGCTCCTTTTCTATCATGGATTTTAATAGTGATGGGTTTCTCGACATCATTACAGCACTCCCAATTTGTGAAGTATATGTTCTTATTGGGAATGGAGATGGCACTTTCAATCCTCAAATGATATTTGATGAGTCTTTACAACCCCTGGCTCTGGCATGTGGCGATGTAGATAATGATGATGACATTGATATTGTACTTCTCTGTATGGAGACGAATGGCTATGG
>JAIOSV010000058.1 GCA_021107435.1 Candidatus Sabulitectum sp.
AGGTAGTTCCCAGGTTGTCTCGTTTAGTTTAAAAGGTGAGTATTGTTTGCACCCTCCTGGTTGAGGCTGGAATGGATCCCAAGCGGGGAACGAGGAGTCCCACTTGAATGGTATCGTCTTCATCCATTCAGCGTTTCTATGAAGTGCGGGGGACCTAAATCCTGTCAATTTAAGTTTATCTGCTATCTCAATTATGTGTTCCATTCTTTTCGTGTAAGTTTCTTCATCTGCGAAGAGCTTGCCATCGTGAGTTAGTCCGTGTGCACCGCACTCACAGCCCTCGTCTTGTAAGCTTCTAATTATCTCTGGATGGGTACCATACTTGTCAAGAACGAAATTCCAGGTAGATACTACACCCTCTAGTCGTTCAATTTTTCTCATGGGTTCAATAAATGCCAGGCCGTTATGGGTCTCAACATCGTGCGTGAGAAGAACAACACAATCATACCCATCTGGTACTGGAATAGGTTTCTCGTTAATACCATCAATAAGGTATGGACTTTTCAGCTCCCCAAAGATTTTCTGTGCTCTATGGCCTCGAAGAAAGAGCTGCAGACCACGAGGCATGAGAGGTTTGATTTTGTAAAACAATGCAAGTGCTTTTGAATTCAATAGCGACCCCTCAATAAGTGCCCAGCAACAAACCCACTGAAAGCCTATTATACCGATGTTTTCAGTGCAGTCCTACAAACTGGAGGTATTCATGAAAAGTAAGTTTTCTTTCCATCATGTTACCCCTTGACTTTTCAAGTGTATCAAATCATGATACACTTATGAAAAAGAAAATGAAAATGCTGGAGAAAGAGATTTCTCTTATCAAGGAAGAAGTTACCAAAGTTGGCCACATGCATCCCGGCACTCTCTCATTACAGAAGAGATCACACGGGGGAGAATATCACCAGCTGAGTTACAGTTTTGACGGCAAAGGGCACACACACTATGTGCGCTCTGGTGATGTTGATGAAGTTCGTGAGAGTGTGGCTAACTACCGGAAATTCCGGGAACTCACCAATTGTTGGATCGAGTTGGAAATAGCGTTCGCGAAATGCAGACGGGAGGAGACCTCCGGTAGTTCACACAGGTAGTGATACCGGGCACGGGTCTCGGGAATCTGGTTACTATGTTACCCAAGTATCGTTCTGTTCCTACCCCCAGGCTGGGTCATTCATCTCTTGAGTTTGTTTTTGCTTTGATTGCTTCTGTTCTTTTTGGGTTGTACTGGTTGGTTGCCGTTTTGTGGCATTTGCTGACTTGTTCTGCTCGGGGAGAATAGCAGTATCCGGGTTTGCTCTGTTAGTTGCTGATGGGTTCACCACAGATGCTCTTGATTGCGGTCCAGGTGTGACGATGCAGGTGCTGGGGGGTGAATGGAGCAATGCATGCGCTCCAGCCCTGGAAGGCAGGTTCGGCGATCTGTGTAATAACTGCGCCTGTTTGATCGAAGCAGATGATTGATCCCAGCTGGCCTTCTTTGCTCTCCGCGGTCCAGAAGTTTTCCCCGTCAAAAGAGAGGCCCCGGCAGTACTCTGTGGGTGGAGTGATGGTACCCGGTTCGTCAAGAACCATAGTCGGCCACCCTGAAATGTCCCAGCACTGTATGAGAGTGTCTTCAGTAAGAGTGTAAAGCCTGTCATAACAGAAAGTAGAGCCAAGGATTGTTCCGTCGTAACCGGTAGAAGAGTCTTTGGTACCATCCGGCATGTATCTGTTCATGTCCCATTCGGTGACGTACAGGAAACTGCCGTCATAAGCTATGTCGTAGAAATAGAATAGAGACCAGTCATCTATGATAAGCTGCAGGTCTCCGGTTTCAAGATCAAGAATGAAGGATCTCGGAGCAAAAGCGTCAACAACGTGTACTTCATCATTTACGAGTTCAAGATCACATAGTCTGTAATTGTTGTACTCGAACCAATCGAGAACTGTACCGTTCATGTCCATGATGTAGACTCTTGAGTTAAAATACTGGTAACAGGTATAAACTATCACATCATCCGCTATGGCTGCAGTAAGCCCACAAATGGCCACCAGCAGGATACTGAGTATTCTCATGTTTCACTCCCTCCGGAGCATAATACACCGTAAACTACTGTAATGCAATGTGGTGAATGTTTGCCAGGGACCTTCTGTCTCTGGGAAATTGAGAAGATTTCAGGTGTTTGTTCTTTTCTTGTTTTTCTTGTTTTTTTTCCTTTTTTTCCTTTTTTTCCTTTTTTTTGTTCTTCCTTGTTCTTCTTCTTTTGGGTTTTGGCCCTGGCTGGCTGCTTATATGCTATTTGTTTGCTATGTAATCCTAATTTTTTGTATTGTTGTGAGTGAAAAGCATTTACTTCCTATATGGGATGCAATAAGCATATTGTTGGGTGATTAAACAGAGGGGGGTTTCATGAGCTGGTTACTGTTGCTTGTTACCATAGGTGTTGGGGTTGTGTATCCACCAGCTTTGCCTGGTGATGTGGTAGATGATTACTCCGGTACTCCTGTACCGGACCCATACAGATGGCTGGAGTCGGTAGACTCTGTGGAAACGCTGGAGTGGGTACAGGCTCAGGGGGAACTGTGGGAGACCTACATCAGCTCTGTGCCGGTGCTTGAAACTATCAGGGGGCGGCTGGATGAGATATACGACTACTTTTATTTATCCATGCCTTACAGAAGTGGTGAGCGATATTTCTTCTACGTTAATGAGGGGCTGCAGGAACATTCTGTTTTCTGCATGGCAGACAGTATAGGTGGAGAAAGAACAATTCTTGTGGATCCCAATTCGTTTTCCGATGACAGGCGGTCATTCTCCGGGTCTATAGTTACCAATGACGGTACACTGATGGCCTGGCTTACCAGCACCGATGGCTCAGACTGGAAAACTATTTACTTTACCGACCTGGAAACAGGTGATGTGCTTAGTGATACCCTTTTCTGGCTGAAGGGCGGGGTCTGCTGGAACGGGGACAATTCCGGTGTCTTCTACACTATGTACGATCTGCCCGAGGAGGGCGAGGAATTCACCCAGGAGAACAGGAATCAGAGGGTGCTCTTCCACAGGCTGGGCACTCCCCAGGAGCAGGACAGCCTGGTTTATAGCAGACCGGACAAGCCGGACTGGATGCTGTATACCAGCATGTTTGATGATGAACGGCATCTGGCAATCTATATTTACGATGCCAATATCTCGTCTTGCAACGGTGTCTTCTACATCGACATGGAGTCAGCTGACAGACAAGTGGTAGAGCTGCTGGGGGATTTCGACGCAGCTTACTACCCGCTGAATATCATTGACGGTATTTTCTATGTAATGACCGATCTTGATGCTCCGAGATACAGAGTAGTTGCTATCGATCCCTCCAATCCCTCCCGGGAAAACTGGGTGGAGATAATTCCTGAATCCGACAAACTGCTTAGTTGGGCTTCCATACTGGACGGGGGCCGAACAATGCTGGTCACATACACCTGGGAGGGTTATGACTCGGTACACCGCTTCGACCTGGAGGGGAACATTCTGGGCGAGGTGGAACTCCCCGGAAGAGGCTCTGTCTGGGGCTTTGGCGGCAAGCAGGAAGATACGGAGACCTTTTACACATTCTCCTCATTCCTCACTCCCGGTGCAGTTTACAAGTACGACGTTGAAACCGATGAGAGTACACAAATCTGGGTACCTGAGGTAGATGCAGATCTTTCAGCGTTTACCGAGACCATGGTCTACTACCAGAGCTTTGACGGAACCACGATTCCCATGTTCCTGGTGTACCCGAGTGACATAGAGCTGGACGGGACCAATCCAGTAATGATGACCGGATATGGTGGCTTCAGAGTTTCAATGGGGCCCTATTTCAAGAGAACCGTCATCCCATGGCTGGAGATGGGTGGTATCTATGCGGTGCCCTGCATAAGAGGAGGCGGGGAATACGGCAGCGAATGGCATACTGCAGGTATTCGGGAGAACCGCCCAACCGTATTCAGAGACTTCATCGCCGCAGCGGAGTATCTGATAGACGAGGGATACACCGCTCCTGAGAAAATCGGCATTACAGGAGCTTCCAACGGGGGCACCCTGGTTGCTGCTGCTCTGAACATGAGACCGGACCTTTTTGGTGCCGCTGCTCCTGCCATGGGGGTAATGGATCTGCTCCGCTTCCACAAGTTTACAATCGGCTGGGCCTGGAAATCCGAGTACGGTGATCCGGACGATCCCGGGGATGTTGAATTCCTGCTGGGATACTCTCCGTACCACAACATCGCCCAGGGAGTAGAGTACCCGTCTGTAATGATATCCACTGCAGACCATGACGACAGAGTAGTGCCGGGGCACAGCTACAAGTACGGCGCCAGACTGCAGGCAGCCCAGGCTGGGGATGCCCCCATACTGATGCGTATCACACCCAGTGCCGGCCACGGAGGTGCAGTGGGTCAGTCGGAAGGTCTTGATCGTGCCGCTGAAAAGTACGCCTTCTTCTGGAGAGAGCTTGGAATGGAGTAACCCTTCTTCCTTTGCTGAGCAAGGCTGAAGCACTCACTGGAGGCTTCAGCCTTGCGCTATTTCTGCGATTGTCAATCGTGCTTACTGATGATCGATTCCTTTGAAATGCAGAAGAGATACTTTACGGCACAGCCGGACAAACTCACTTCGTTCTGAGTTACTATTGGGTTGCCTGCTGTTATTGCTCTGGTGTTGCTTTATTACCGGATGAACCAGCCTGAAAGTCTGGTTAATGCCAGTCTCTGAAACACAGCCGCCTCCTTCTCACTGCACCATCTTTATGCCCGATTCCAATACATTAGTTGTAACAAAAACACCCATATTTGTTACAGTTGTTGTAACAGTTAATAGGATACTGTTTGTTTCGTTTTTGCTTATTCGATTGTCTTGCTTACTTTTATGCTTGTTTTGTGTGCAGTGTTGCATTGGGTTGTCTCTTCCCTGCTGGAATAGAGAGCCGAGAAGTAATAGTTCGCAGGAATCAAGATGTTCTGCACTATTTACTTGGGCTATTGTAGTGTCTTGCTTCCTGTTTGGCGAGCGCAATCCATTAAGATCAGTCGATTGACCTTAATGGATTATTGCGTTATCTTCAGTTAGAGTCAAAGCACTAATCTTAGTAGGAGAGCGGGATGAGAAGAATAACACGGGAACAGCTGGCGGAAAGAATCAAAGCCGAGAATCCATGGTGGCAAACGGGCAGTATCGGTTCAGAATATGATCAAATGAAACCCAGGGCTTACTTCCGCCTTTTTTTCCCTCTGGCAAAAGATCTGAATGTCAAACGGGCGCTGGTGCTTATGGGGCCGAGAAGAGTGGGAAAAACCGTCCTGATGCATCATGTGATCAGAAAGCTTCTAGCTGATGGAGTTTCTCCCCGGCAAATAGCATTTGTATCCGTTGACCACCCCTTGTACAATGGACTCGGACTGGAAGACCTTGTGACTCTATACAGAAATGTTGCCGGAGCGGACAATGCCAAGACCCAATATCTCTTTTTTGATGAGATTCAATATCTAAAAAACTGGCAGATCCACCTGAAATCACTCGTTGACAGCTCCCGGAACACCAAGTTTATCGTATCCGGTTCAGCAGCAGCGGCCCTTAGCCTGAAAAGCCGGGAATCCGGTGCGGGGAGGTTCACAGATTTTCTGCTTTCTCCACTGACCTTCTATGAATACCTTAGTCTTATCGATCGGAATCACCTTCTCAAGAAGGTATATGTTGGAGGAAGGGAATTGTTTCAAGCTGATGATATTTCTCTGTTAAACAGGCACTTCATTGACTTCCTCAATTTCGGGGGATATCCAGAGGCTATCTTTTCAGAGAAAATACAGGCAAATCCAACCCGATTTATAAAAAGAGACATAATAGATAAGGTTCTCCTTAGAGATCTTCCCAGCCTGTACGGCATCAGCGACATTCAAGAACTGAACCG
>JAIOSV010000061.1 GCA_021107435.1 Candidatus Sabulitectum sp.
CCGTATCTGTCAATTCTACCGTTACGCTGTTTGAAGATCATTAGAGACCATGGAATGTCGAAGTGAATCAGTCTGTGGGAAAGGTAGTGAAGGTTTATTCCCTCGCTGGCAACATCAGAGGCAAGAAGCAGCCTTACAGGCGCTTCTTCCCTGCCAAAATCTTCAACTATTCTCTGCTGTTCTATGTCTGACATTCCACCGTGAAGAATCTCTACTTCTTTTTCCTTAAGCTTCAGATCCCTGGTGAGTTGTGCGTGGAGAAACTTGAGAGTTTCAATTCGCTCGGTGAAGATTACCAGCCTGTCTGTTTTTGACTTCCTGCTCCACCCGTATTCATCTTTGCTCTGGAGGAGGTTGAGTAGTTTCCTGTACTTGCTGAAGTTTTCAGAATCAATTTCTTCAACTGCAGTTTTGAGTTGCTCAAGTTCCCTGATGTCTGCGTAGTATGCAGGGTCTTCAGTTTTTCTTAATTTTGCAAGCCTGTTGTTAATTGTCTGAAGACATGCTGCAGGGCTTGAGAAAAGAGCTTTCTGGAGAGAGGTCTTGATAAGAATAGATCCGGATCTTCTTGCATCAAGCTTGCTGAAGCTGATTTTCTTCAGTGTTTCGTAAGCCTCTTCCTCTACTTGTGACGCTGGTATGTGAACCTCGTTGATTACTCTTTCCTTGAATGCTTCAGTTACCTGATGCTTTATGTCTTTCTTGAAGCGTCTTATGAAGAGACCTTTGATGTCGTCTTTAGTGTATTCATCCTCGTCGGCGATTGCTGTGGGGTCAAGCATGTTCATCAGGCTGGCGAAACTTTTTGCCTTACCATCGTGGGGTGTAGCAGAGAGCATTATCAATGTGTCGGATTTGTCTGCTAACAGTTTTGCCAGCTTGGCTCTCTGGGAAGACTTGCTGCCCCTCTCTGCAACATTCTGAGCTTCATCGATTACAATGATGTCCCAGTGGGACTTCTCCAGGTAGTTCCTGTACTCTGTATCCTGCTTAAGTGTATCTATTGAAATAATAGACTTGTCGTAGTAGTAGAACGGGTTGCTGTTGGTGGGAATATCTCTTCGTATCCTCTGAATACCTATTGAATCCAGTCTGGTGAGTGGTATTGTAAAGCGGCTCCACCATTCCTTCTGAAATTGTGTGAGCATACTTTTCAGGGCAACCACAAGGATTCTCTTGCCCCTGCCCCGCCTGATAAGCTCCGAGACCAGTATTCCAGCCTCAAGTGTTTTACCAAGCCCAACAGCATCAGCTATTAGAATTCGCTGCCTGGGTTGCTCAAGAGCCTGTATTGCTGGATCAAACTGGTAATCAACTGAATCCATAGCGCCTTTGTGGCCAGTGTATATCTTTTCGTCTGTTGGCGGTTTTCTTCTAAGAAGACTTTCCATATACAGAATTGATGAGCGGTACTGTGGAGATTCATCTACCGTTAGAGCAGTTTCCTCCGGTTTAAGTACCTGAATCTCACTTTTGAACTGCTGCTCTATCTCAGAAAGAAACACTGCTTCTTTGTCGCGAACCAGTTCAGATATTCCAATAGCAGATATAGCCTGGCCACCGGTTGAAGTACGATCAACCCGCCTGACAACCCATTCAGCATCTCTCACAAGAATTCTTGCACCTGGGGCAACTGTATTCATCAAATATATGTTCCCTGCAAAAGTCTATCTCTCTATAAATCTGCATTGTTCATGTCACTGCATTATTAACCTTCCGGGGTGATGAAGCAAGGTCTATTTTCCTGAATTACCGCTCATTCCCCTCATAATTTCCAGCATAATGATATGGCTATTGGAATAAGTAAATATGAGTCAGTTCTTTTCGCTTTCAGAACAGAAAAAAGCATAGCCTTTTGCCGTAAGGCGATACTTCTGCCTTCTGCTTGATGGCTTCGCAGGGATAGTTCTTGCAATAAGATCAGCTTTTAGCGCCAGATCAAGGTAGTTGGCTATTGGGCTGTCTTCATGATCGAGGTCAAGAATATCTATAAGCTCTTCTTTCGATAGACCAGTATTCAGAGCTTGCAGCAATTCTTTCAGTGAACTGGTCACATGGTCATTATCCGGCTTGTTTTCTTCCTGTTTTTTCTTGAAAAGAGTGAGATAAACTGAGCTATTTGATTTCTTGATATTCGGTTCTGGTAAACCCCTGCCAATACACTCTTCCATTATTTTTCGAATACCACTTCCCGAAGATTCCGTGAGACCGGCCTTTTCAAACATTTGATGAATAAGCTTATTGCGGGGCCTGGAGGGATAACTGTCAATTATCTATTTCCTTTCGATTTCATAAGGAAATCAATCAAATTGATGTGCCTGATTCCGTTTCGACTTAAGTTCATCTCATCCATGCTGATTACTGTTTTGGGGTAGTTATCCCTTATTATTTCCAACGAATGAAATTCTCTTTTTACTGTTTCAGGTGAAGCAAGCAGATAGGCAACCTGAAAATACTCCAGGTTCCCTGATTTCTCTGCAACAAAATCAACCTCATATTGGCCAACAGACCCGATGCTTACTCTGTAGCCTCTCCGGTGCAGTTCCAGAAAAACAAGATTCTCAAGCAAACCGGAAATGTCTGCTTCCCTGTACCCGATTAATGCATTCCGGATTCCCAGATCATTAACAAAGTATTTTGCACCCAGATCCAGATGTTTCTTCCTTTTTATGTCATATCTGCCAACTCTATGGATCAGATATGCATCTTCCATGTGTGAAAGATAGTTCAGGACAGTTTCAAGGCCCATTGATATCCGCTGTGATTTGAAGTAATCGACTATTTTTTTAGCAGAGAGAACATTCCCGATATTATCGAATACAAAAGCACAGATTCTTTTTAGTAGCTGTACATTCCTTACGCTGTACCTCTGAACAATGTCTCTCAACAAAATAGAATCGAATACTGATTGAATGTATCTTACGAAAACATCCGGATCGCGCTTGAATTGATGCAGCCCCGGTAATCCTCCAAACCGCAGGTATTCCTGAAAATCAGGCTCATTGCCGCTGAACTCTATCCACTCCGGCAAACTGAGAGTGTTTATTTCAATCTCTATACACCGTCCGGTAAGCAGGCTGGCAAGCTCTCCTGAAAGCAGCCCGGCGTTGGAACCGCTTACAACAACATCCAGTTCAGGCTTCTTTATCAATGAGATCACTGCCTTTTCCCAGTGCTTGATTTCCTGCACTTCATCAATAAGAATAAGCACTGATTTCACAGCCACTGGAATCAGTTCTTCCACCTCCTTCATCAAGTGGTGATAATCTCTGATATGATCAAATGAATAATCTTCTTTATCTATGAAACAGACAAAATCATAAAGATCACTTCTCTCTGCAAGCAAATGCATAATGCTGGTCTTACCTGAACGTCTCATTCCGGAAATGACTTTCACAAGCGGTTTCTTTAGAAATGGTTCCAGCTTATCTAAGCATTTCCTTCTATCGTACAAGTTGTTTCCGCAATTCATGGTGCATCCTTTCGGTATATCGAAAGATTGCACATTAGCATAGGTCTGTCAATACAGAGAAGGGTTTCCATTGTCATTTTTCAATCATCAAAGCAGAATTGTTCCACTTATCCTGCTGTCTGAACATTAGACACAGGTGCTAACATTGGCAATGTTGGTTTTGCCGTGTAATCAACATTAGTAATATCGGCTCGTTTTCCTCATATGATTCAAGTGGCAATAACTTCAGGAACAACCTGGAGGTTTATGTTCCACGAAAAAGAGCAGATTCAATTCTTCCAAGCTAATCAGGTGTTCAGGAACAGTCCTTTCTCAACCGCTTTGTTAATAAGGTGTTCTGCAAGTTCCCAGAGTTGCGGGGAAACATCCTTGATGAAAAGCTTCTTTTCTATTACTCTTGAACGGGTCATTTTACCGGGATTGCCTGTGCCGGTTACATTGTGGTTGATCAGGGGTTGCAGGGCATCGAGAACCGCTGCGGATCTGGCTTCATTTGTCAGTTTTTCTTCAAATTCCTTCCACAGGGCCAGGTACTCCTGTTTTTGCGGTTCGGGAAGAAGACCGAAAAGCCTTTCTGCGGCAATTGCTTCTTTGTGTATAGCCTGTTTCCTCTTCTCTTCATCGTAGAGGTAGGTATCTCCTGTATCTATTTCTACAACATCATGGATAAGAAGCATCTTTACCACTTTGTTGATGTCTGTGTCCTCGGGCAGGTAATGCTTCATCATGAGTGCCATCACTGCCGTGTGCCAGGAGTGTTCTGCGCTGTTTTCCTGTCTGTTCGGGTCAAGGGTGCGGTTCTGCCGGGTCACCGTTTTCAGCTTCTCAAGTTCTTCTGTGAACTTAAGGATTTTTTCCATGTTTGCGTTCATTGTTTTCCCTGTCCTGTTCTTATTTATACCTTGAGGTTTTTTTCCTCTTCCACTGCGTTGTACAGTTCTTTATTGCATTTGCTGCAGGTGTCGGTATACCAGCTGAAACGGTTACCGCAGTCCGGGCAGGACCACCTTGCTTTTTCAGCAATGAGCCAGGGTTCAAGGCCCTTCTTTTTAATGTTCTCCAGATTTGAGAATACCGCGGAGTGATGTGGGGCTTTGTCATTGCGGAATTCTGTGATTTTTTCACAGGGGTACTCATCGCACTGGTAGCAGAACTCAAGCTGTTTCTCTCTGGCACAGATCCGCATTGCACAACTGGTGCAGAATATTGCAGTAAGTTCTGTTTTGCAGCCGGAGCACTTGAGGTCACTAATTTCAGCTTCCCAGTCTTTGGCCATCTGTTCAATTGCATCGGTGTTGTTTGTTTCATTGGCCAGTCCAATCGGACAGGCACCGCAGTTAAGGCCACAGTAAGAATCGTACCTTGCTTTCATTTCTCTGCCCTCTTTCTCTGGGATGTGTATGTTTTTCTTGCTGTATGCATTTTTCATACCGGTCTTCACTTTGATCGTCAACAGCTTCTCTACTTGACATTGATCTACGTATACATATGTTTACCTTTGTTCGGAGATTCTATTTCTTTAGAGAGGAGAGAAAAATGGAGAATTCGTGCATGAAGCATGGAGCTTTCGGGTGGTTCGAACTGATGACAACCGATGTGGAAGCAGCCAAAACATTCTACAAAGGTCTGTTCGGGTGGGAATACGAGACTGTTCCCATTCAAGACGGCGAGTACACAATGGTGAAGGTGGATGGTATTGCTGTTGCCGGTATCATGGGAATGGTGGAAGAGTGCAAAGGTATGCCTCCTTCATGGGATATCTATGTGACTGTGGACGATGTGGATGCAACGGTTAAGAGCGTTACTGATCTTGGCGGCAAGGTGCTTCGCCCTGCTTTTGACATTCCCGATGTTGGTCGCTTCTGCGTACTGCAGGATCCGCAGGGGGCCGTTATAATGGCTATGACCTACCTGAAGAAGTAAGAACCTTACTGTATGTAACCGGCTGTTCACTTTCGGCAGCCGGTTACTTCTTCACTGTTTTTTGCTGTTTCTTTGCTGTTTTTTATGCTGATCTGCGGTGCTAAGACCAATGAATAGTTTAGCCTTTACTTCTTATTAAACAAACGAATCTATAAAGGCTATACAGCGAGAAGAATTCTGTTTTACCTCAAAAAGATCACCTTCTGTGCAACAGCATTACCCGCGGCATTCAGCATGATAATGTATTCCCCGCATGGAACAGAGGAGTCCGGAACCCAGCTGAGCTGGTTGTTTCCCTGTGAGCGGTGTTCCGACAGCAGTCTTGAAACCTCTCTTCCCTGCAGGTCATAAACTGTCAGTTCAACATGGCATGGTTCGTGAAGGTTGAAGGACAAGTTAAGACTTCCGTAAAATGGGTTTGCAACCGGGTTGAAGCTAACCGGTCCTGTTCTTTCTTCATTGTGCTCAACACCTGCAACCTCATCGTTAAATGCATACATGAGGCTTGGTAGAGAGCCTAAGTGAAATGCAATATGCGGTCTGCCCTGCGAGTCAAGGACAAGGTCAAGATCTCCACCACCGCTCTCCACTGGATAAATACCTTCAGTCTGCCAGCCAGTTCCATCATTCCATGTGTATGAAAGTGAATCACCATTCAAGTTACAATGGGCAATACGCGGGTGGCCACACCCGGTAAGTGCAAGTGAAGTGTCAAATTCGTTTGCCCCTGTATCCAGAGCATCAACTGTTTCAATATTCCAGGAAGAACCATCCCATTCTGCGTATCTCAGCTCACCCGGTGCAGTGTATGAAATACAGGGATAACCGTTTCCGTTATGGACAAGGGAAATACCCAGGGGCTCCGCAATCATTGATGTATCCACAAAAGATGTGTTCCATACTCCGCTCTCATCACGACTTGCATACTTTAGTCCCGGAGTAGGAAGGCTCATGCTGTAGGCTACATAAACCTTGTTCACACCTTCCCTGAGAATTGAATTGTAGTTGCCTGCATCATCACCTGCATCCACTAGTTCGATAAGCCACTGACTACCATTATTATACAAATACTTAAGCTTGTGATCATAGGAGTAAAAGCTTATTCCAGGATTGTTCTCACTACTTAATCCAAGAGAGTTCCACTCACCGTAGGCAGCAGTAGGCATTATATAATTCCAGCTATCTAAAACCGGATCCTGAACGGCAGAAATAATCCAACCGCTCCAAGCAAATGAAACATGCGAGACATCGGATTCATCAGTGACAATATCGAAATACTCACAATCTCCATAATATGCCTCGTAAATAAGCTCCGTGCTCCAGGAAGTTCCATTGTACACTGCATACTTTGCACCTTGCCCTGGTCTGCCGTAAGCAATTCTCGGAAGCCCTGAACTGTCCAGGCTGATTGCTGGAGTGGCTCCAGTATAGGCTACATTTTCCACAATCCATTCTGCAGATGCAGTAAAAAGCAGACTGCTGGCTAAGACTGTATAAATGAGGAATGTTTTATTCATTGTTTTCATCCTTCCAACTGATTGTTTGCAATTGAATTATAGACAAGCGGTAGATTGATGTAAAGTTAAAGTACTGGCTGTAACGCTTCCAGACCATCTATCCATTCACCAGCAGATAAAGAAATGGCGAAAGAGCAGATGGCAGGTTTCCGGGCTGCTCTCTCCTCTCTTATGTCTCCTGCGCAATCTGCATGAAGTTCTTGTTGTGTTGCTGTATATTGCAATTATTACCCGGCAGGAGTCCAGATGGCTTTGTCGCGTTTTGCCAGCCTCTACCCTGTTTTCTTGAACCTCAGTGTTGCCGTTGTCAGAAGGGCTGTTCCGAGGAGGAGCATGGCAAGGTAGTTGGGCCAGAGAATATCCAGGCCGTTACCCTTCAGGAAGATGTCCCGGAGGATGGTCATCATGTAGCGCATTGGGTTGAAGATCGTGAAAAATCTGATGACTTTGGGCATGTTGGCTATGGGAAACGCGAAGCCTGAGAGAAGAGACGCCGGAAAGATCACGAAGAACGCGCTGAGCATGGCCTGCTGCTGTGTACGGCTCACTGTTGAGATGAGAAGACCCGCTCCCAAGGTATTCATAAGATAGAGTACTGACCCCAGCATGAGAAGGGGGAGGCTGCCCTGAAGGGGTATGTTGAACCAGAACACCGCCACCGCTGTTACCACCAGCACATTTACCATTCCAATCGCGCCGAATGGAAGAAGCTTGCCCACAATGAATTCCCATCTTTTCATTGGCGTTACCATGATCTGCTCCATGGTACCTATTTCAACCTCCCGTACAACTGCCATGCTGCTGAGTATCAGGGTAACAACCATCACCATCATCGCGATCACGCCGGGCACATAGAAGTTCCGGCTCTCCAGAAGAGGGTTGTACCATGCCCTGGCTTCCACAGTTATAGGCGGATGCTGATTTCTGGTTAGTATTGCCGCTGCATAACCTGCGGTGACTCCTGCTGATAACCCCCGGGAACCATCGGTAACGAATTGCATCTGCCCCTGCCGGTTGAAAAGAATCATTGCCTGAATCTCGCCCTGGTCCATAGAGTACCACGCTTCATCATAGCTGGCTTTGTATGCGGGAATGAATATTCCTGAAGATATGAACTGATCTGTTATTGTTCTTGTTTCTGTGGTATTGGCCAGGTCGACCACTGCTGTATCAACTTTCTTGACATCAGTTGTTACCGCATAGCCGAAGATCAGTGTCTGGAATACAGGCATGATCAGAATAACTATTCTCATTCTCGGGTCTCTGAGAGTCTGCAGAAGCTCCTTCTTCAGCATAAATTTAAGTCTGTTTGTCATTATCTGCCGTCCAGATTCAGCTTGAGTTTCTTCATGGTCATGGCCAAAATAACTGCCGCGAACAGGGTAAGGAAAAGCAGTTCTTTTGTGGGAGCCATTCCCCATGTACCTTTCAGGAAAATGGTTCTAAGCAGTGAGACAAAATATGTAGCTGGAATCAGCTTTGTGATGGCTATTACAACTGCGGGCATTGCCTTTATGTCATACACGAAACCGGAGAGAATAAACCCCGGCAGGAAGGTAATTACCAGTGCAAGCTGGCTTGCCAGAAGCTGACTTTGGGCAGCAGTGCTGATAAGAATACCCACTGAAAGTGTTGTAAAAATGAACATTCCACTCACACCCGCGAGTGCCGGCAGACTGCCGTTAAGGGGAACCCCGAAGAGGAACAGCGCCATGAGTACCGCTATGATTAGATCGATCACACCTATAATGTAATAGGGGACAAGTTTGCCTATCAGAAACTCTCCCTTGCGCATAGGGGTGGATATAAGCTGCTCCATGGTACCGTTTTCCCACTCACGGGCCACACACAGAGAGGTAAGCATTGCGGCGATCACATTCAATATTATTGCGATGAGACCGGGAATGATCGACCAGGTGGTGTCCATGGCCGGGTTGTACGCAGTGATGATGCTCATAGCTGCGGTCTGTGCCGCATTCTTTGTTATGCCGTCGGCATACATTATAGAGAGTCTCGCGGTGTTGGAATCGCTGCCATCAACAAGAAGTTGTACTGTTGCAGGTTCCTGCCTTGCCGTTTTCTCTGCGAAGTCCGGGGGAATCACCAGAACTGCAATCGCCTGTCCCGACTGTATAATTTCCTCGGTATCTCTTTGAGAGTGGCACACACCTGCAGCCTGAAAAGCTTCGGAATTGGTGAAATCACGGATGAGATCTCTTGAAGTTACCGTGTTGCTCTGATCCCAGACTGCCAGAGGAACATTGTCTACATTCAGAGATAACCCGTAACCAAAAAGAACAAGCAGCAGAACCGGTATGGCAAGACCCATACCAAGGCTGCGGGGGTCACGGATAACATGGGTTATTTCTTTTTTCGCTATTGCTTTGATGCGCTGGCGGTTCACTGGTCTACCCCCTTCTGAACAAGGGAAACGAAAACATCTTCCAGAGAATCCTTTTTGTTGTTTTGCTTCAGTTTATTCGGAGAACCTATAGCAATAACTTTACCGGCTCTCATAATGGACAGGCGATCACAGTACTCCGCTTCCATCATGTAGTGGGTAGTTACAAAGACGGTGGTGCCGTCTTCAGCAAGTTTTCTGATAGTCTCCCAGAATTTGCGCCTGGTTATCGGGTCAACTCCGGATGTGGGTTCATCAAGAAAAAGAATACTCGGGCCGTGCATTACCGCGCTGGCAAGTGAAAGCCGCTGCTTCCATCCAACGGGAAGGCTGCCTGTGATTTTCTTTTCCTTACCGGTAAGATCTGCACTTTTTATGGCCTTTTTTACAGCTTCTTTTCTGTTCCTGACCCCGTAGATACCGGCGAAAAAGTTGAGATTTTCCTCAATTGTAAGATCATCGTAAAGAGAAAACTTCTGACTCATGTATCCGATGAATGCTTTTACTTTTTCCGGGGTCTTTGAAATATCAACTCCCCCGACTATGCCTCTGCCTGATGTGGGCTTCAATATTCCGCAGAGCATTCTAATGGTAGTTGATTTGCCCGCCCCGTTCGCGCCCAGGAAACCGAAGATCTCTCCTTTGTTTACTGTGAAGGAGATGTCATCCACTGCTGTGAAGTCTCCGAACTTCTTTGTAAGATGCTCGATTATTACTGCTGGCTGCTCCTGTTTATTCTCAAGCATGATTTGTTTCCGAAAGGTAGACAAAGGCATCTTCAACTGATCCCTTTGTTCTGGTTATCTGCAGTGGTCTGCTTATACTTCGCTGTATGTCTTCTTCAGTGATGCTGCCCATTACATGTACCTGTGAACCGAACACAGTTGAAACTGCTTTTGTGCTCTCTGCTATTTTGTTTGATTCTTCAAATGGATTGTCTGAATTGAATTTCAGTACTCCGCCCGGTATCAGGCTTACTATCTCCTGTGGTGTGCCCCGCGCTGTGATCTTTCCCTTGTCCATGAAGACAAGTCGGTGACATCTTTCCGCTTCATCAAGGTAGGCGGTAGTCATGATAATGGTAAGCCCTTCGTCCACCAGTTTGTACAGAAGATTCCAGAACTCTTTCCGTGACACCGGGTCTACTCCGTTGGTGGGTTCATCAAGCAGTAGCAGCTCAGGAGTGTGAATCAGAGCGCAGGCGAGACCCAGTTTCTGCTTCATGCCGCCGGAAAGCTTTCCAGCAGGTCTTTTTCTGAACGGCGCCAGGCTGCTCCAGTCAAGAAGCTTATCCATGCTCGCTTTAAGTTCACTTCTTTTTACTCCGTACATATCTGCGTAGAATTCCATGTTCTCTTCAACTGTAAGGTCCTGATACAAGCCAAATCTCTGACTCATGTATGCTATTCTGTCATGGATTTTTTCTCTGTCAGCAGCAGAGTTGAAACCAAGTATTCGGGCCTCGCCGGAGTCCGGGGTAAGAATAGCCGCAAGTATCCGCATGGTGGTGGTCTTACCGGCACCATCAGGACCCACAAGGCCGAATACCTCACCCCTGCTGACCTCAAATGAGATACCTTTAACAGCCTGCACTTCTTTAAATGACATAGTCAGGTTGCGGACTGTTACGCTTTTCTCACTCATTATCGGATTAACTCCACATCCACAGGCATTCCTGCTTTGAAGATATTCTGAGGATTGGGAATTATTGCTTCAACACGGTAGACAAGGCTTGTTCTGCCCTCACGGGTCTCCACCTGTGAAGGTGTGAATTCCGCCCTGTCCGCTATGTGAGTTATGGTTCCTGTTACAGCCTGAGCATCTTGTGTCGTGCCGGTGGTTACTGTTACTGTATTGCCTATTTCTGTGATTGCAAGATAAGGCTGCGAGATGTAGAAGATAGCCCTGACTGTATCCATGTCCGCCACTGTAAGCAGTGTCATTCCAGGAGCAATGTTCTCTCCCGCTTCAATATTGGTTCCAGTAACTTTTCCTGTGAGCGGTGAGGTTATGTTTGTCCATTCAAGTTTGTTCTGAGCAAGCTCTGCGGCTGCTATCGCTGATTGCACCGCAGCTTGTGCCGCCTCTATTTCTGTTGACCGTGCACCTTCTATTGCCAGTGAATAGTTCTGCTGCGCACCTGTATACTGGGTCTGCGCCTGGGTTGCCGCAGTCTGGGCAACCTGCAGCTGCTGGTCGGAGATGGCTCCTGCTGCAGACAGTTCCATTGCTCTTGCAAAATCAGTGTTTCTCTGATCTCTTGCAGCCCTGGCAGCTGCCACGGTTGATGATGCTGCAATGATCTGCTGCTCCCGGGTACCTTCCAGCATTGTTTGAAGGTTGGCTTCTGCGATTGCAAGCGCAGCCTGTGTTTGTGCAAGAACAAGCAGGTATTCCGTCTGATCAATCCTGAGTAGGGTCTGCCCGTTTTGTATCTGATCTCCCTGTGTTACAGTGCGTTCTTCAATCGCTCCGCCCACACGGGCAGAAATTCTTACTTCATCTATTTCTATAGTACCGGAGAACATATCTTCATTGCTGCTTCCGCATGCAAGTGCCAGCAGTAGTAGCGAGATAAGGTATTCTTTCTTCATTACTCAGCTCCTTCCCTGAGTATGCCGTGCGAAATTATGTCATTGAGTGCTTCTGATATTTGTTCAGCTGTAACAGGCCCGGGATTGTCGGGGTACAGTTCCTGTCGCATTTCTTTTGTTAGCGAAAGCATGAAAACTGCTCCGGTTACTATGAATTGAAGAGCTGTGGGATCAATGTTCCTGAAAGTACCCTCTTCCACACCCGTTGTTACCAGTAATCTGACTGCATCCATGAATTTTCTTATGCCGTCTCGTCCTTCTTCAGGAAGAGTTTTTGCGTTACCTGCCAATTCTCTTAGAATGATGGATGGCATCAGCCTGTTCTCTGCTGCGTTTTCGGCAATACCTGTCAGTATGGATACCATTGTCTCTGTCGCTGTTGTTGAGGCTGCAACGGCATTCATCATCGCGCTCTGAATACCCGCCTGCCCTCTGAGAACAACTCTGCGGTAAAGTTCTTCCTTGTCTCCTATACGGTAGTAAAGCATTGCCTTGTTGATCCCGGCTCTCTTTGCTATGGCATCCACCCTTGCTCCACTGAAACCAAGTTCAGCAAATTCTTCTGCTGCTGCATCCAGTATTGCCTTCTCGTCCATCTTCTTCGGAGACATCTTTCCTCCATTTAACTAATTGGTTTAACCGTTTGGTTAAATATAGACAGATTGTTTCTTTTGTCAATGGGACACACAATACTGTAAATTGAAACTTGATGATAGATGGGAAAATGTCTTCTATAACTCAATCCTGATGATCTGCATTTGAGTAAGGGTTGATCGTTTTAGAGAAGCAATGTATACTATGTTTAATGAATAAATAAACAGCAGACTCTTTAATAAATCCTTTCAGGAAGGACGAGGCATAATGAAACTAATAAGATCAACTTCTGCAACTTCTTATCTTATGTATCTGTGTACTTTGCTACTGTGTACAGGTATCGTACACGCACAAATCGACGGGGCCATTTATGCCTGGGGACGCAACAACTATGGCCAGTGCAATGTTCCCGATCCGAACTCCGGATTTGTGACCATCGCCGGAGGCGATAACTTCTGTCTTGGTCTCAAATCTGACGGAACAGTCGTTGCATGGGGAGACAACGCTTATGGCCAGTGCAATGTCCCCGCACCTAACTCCGACTTCATAGCAGTCACTACTGGTGCCTATCACAGCCTTGGTCTCAAGTCCGACGGAACAGTTGTTGCATGGGGGCGCAACAGCTATGGTCAGTGCAATATCCCTGCACCAAACTCTGACTTCATCGCTATCGCTGCCGGCAGAATTCACAGCCTGGGTCTTAAATCCGACGGGACAATCGTTTGCTGGGGAGATAACTATACAGGTCAGTGCGATGTGCCCGCAACGAACTCAAACTTTGTAGCGCTTGCCGGAGGCAGGTATCACAGTATTGGCCTCAAGTCTGATGGAACCGTCGTGACATGGGGAAGCAACTCTTTCGGTCAGTGTATCGTACCCGCACCGAACTCAGACTTCACAGCAATCACAGCGGGTTCCTATCACTGTCTCGGTCTTAAGTCAGATGGAACCATTGTTGCCTGGGGATGGAATGATGATGGCCAGTGCAATATTCCCGCACCGAACTCTGACTTCACAGCAATCGCCGCAGGTGCGTTTCACAACCTTGCTCTTAAGTCAGATGGAACAATAGTGACCTGGGGAAAAAATAACGACGGCCAGTGCAGCATTCCCGCGCCGAACTCCGGCTTCGTAGCGATAGCCGCCGGTGCACATCACAGTTTAGGCCTCAAGGGCGAGTGGACCATTGTAGCACAGGGACTGAACGACTCTGGTCAATGCACTGTTCCGGCACCGAATATTGATTTCACTGCAGTTGCCGGAGGCTCGTTTCACAGCCTTGGTCTTTTTTCAGAAGGGGCAATCGCAGCCTGTGGACTGAACGACGACGGCCAGTGCAACATCCCCGCACCGAACTCCGACTTTATCGCAATAGCCGGGGGGATGTATCACAGCCTGGGCCTTAAGTCCGACGGAACTGTCGCTGCCTGGGGAAACAACACTTTTGACCAGTGCGGCATTCCCGCACCGAACTCCGGCTTCATCGCAGTCGCTGGAGGCGGGCTTCACAGTCTGGGTCTCAAGTCCGACGGAACCGTCGCTGCCTGGGGAAACAATAATCATGGCCAGTGCGACATTCCCGTACCTAACTCCGGCTTCATCGCAATCGCCGGGGGAGAGTATCACAGCCTGGGCCTTAAGTCCGACGGAACCGTTGTTGCCTGGGGAAAGAACACTTCTGGTCAGTGCGACATTCCCGCGCCTAACTCCGGCTTCATCGCAATCACCGGAGGAGAGAGTCACTGCCTGGGTCTTAAGTCAGACGGAACCGTCGCGGCCTGGGGAAACAACTTCTATGGACAGTGTAATGTGCCTGCTCCAAACTCAGGCTTCATGACAATCTCCGGAGGCAGCCATCACAGCCTTGGTCTCAAATCCTGCGGAACAGTCATTGCCTGGGGGGACAACTGCTTTGGACAATGCGATATTCCTGCACCGAATTCTGACTTCATGGCAATCGCTGCGGGCGGTCATCACAGCCTTTGTTTGAAACGCTCATATTCAACATCGGTTGAAGAAACAGAATCCTGCGAAATACCCGGCTCCGCAATACTGACCATAGTCTCTCTTTCTCCCAATCCTTTCAATCAGTTTACAGGTATTTCTTTCGAAACACAGACATCTGCTCATGTGACCATGGAAATCTATGATGTAAGCGGGAGAAGATTAAGAACAATTCCTGTTGGACATGTGGGAGCTGGCCTTCATCAGGCCTGCTGGTACGGATGTGATGATAATGGGAACAATGCAACCTCCGGGGTATACTTTGTGTGTCTGTACGGCACAGGGGGCGAACCACAAACGGCAAGGGCAGTTCTGATCCGCTGAGCAGTTCAGGATTTTTAGCACAAATCCGTTGTCAGGCTGGTTCTCCGGGTGAAGTCTGAGACAGTATTTTTAGCTCTTGTAAAACCACAAAAAGGAGTTTGTCAAAATGAATTCCATCAGGATTATGTTGATTCCTGTCCTGCTGTTGCTCCTGGTGTCATCTGCTGCTGCCGGGGAGGAACTGGAACAACCGGTTTTAACTGAAGAAGAGTTTGATCTGGAGTTCGAGATACTAAGTGCTGCAGCTGCCGGACAGGACACGATTGTTTTTCCTCGCGCCACCTACCTGCGTGAAAGCACCATAATTCTCTCAAACATTTCAGACATTTATATCATATTTGAACCAGGATCGAAAATTCTTCTTGATGACACAGAGCGACATGTGATCCAGCTACAAGACTGCAATAACATTCACATATCAGGTGGATATTTCAGCCATGTGGAACCTGAGGAATTCGATTATTGCCAGGGTTCTGTATTCGACCTTGTCATATCAAATTCAATTACAATAGATCATTGCGAAGTGCGAGGTTGTGGCAAAGTCGGTTTTTTCGTAACTGAGTGTTCCGACCTATTTATTACTGATTGCGTTATCAAAGATAATACTCAAACAGCATTCCTTATTGTAAGTGTAGATGAGCTGCTCATAGCTGATTGCGTCATTGCTGATAATGACCGTCTTTTTACATTTCTAGACAATGGAGCGATTACCAGACTGCGTATGGTGGGAAACACTATTACAAACAACGGCTTTACCAGCAACTGAGTATTGCATCACAGGGAATGATTACACGGAACTTTTGACTCACATGTATCTAGAGTTACACAAACCATAGAATGGAGTTTTCAATGAAAAGAGTACTACCGGTTATTATCGTGCTTCTCGCAGTTTTTACTGCTGCAACAGCCCTTGCACAAGAGCCGCCCACCGTTATTACTGTAAGTCACATTCTTGTCTGTTATGAAGGCTGTGCAGCCCGGGGTACTTTCACTTTAACAAAAGAGGAAGCCCTTGCGAGGATTGAAGAGATCAGCGCAATGATAAGTGATGGTGAAATTAATTTTGCACAGGCTGCTGCTGAGTATTCCGAGTGTCCTTCCGGTGCCAGTGGCGGCGATCTGGGTGAATTCGGACGCGGTCAAATGGTTCCTCCTTTTGAGGATGCTGCTTTCAGTCTGCCTGTGGGCGAAATGTCCGGCATCGTTGAAACACAGTTCGGCTATCATCTCATTTTCAGAGAAATGTGAAATATCTTACTTACTTCATATCAACAAAGGAATTTTTATTGGTATCCAAGTAAATAGATACTGAGCACCTGCATGGAACGCTCTGCTGTAACCGATGCAGGCAGGGCGTTCTCCTGCATTCAAGGTTCCTCTATAATCTTCCAGCTTCTTTACGCCTACCCTGTCAAGTAAGAGCTTATCTTATTCTGATTGATTGGTTCATAGCTGCAGTCATTCTATCAACTGGAAAGACTGACATACTATCTCAATGTCGTCTTGACAATGAAATGTTCATGCACTAAAGTAAAAAGACTTGATGTTATTGAACTCCTCTTGAACGATTTGGGCTGAAATCTAAAGTGAGGTTGAGAATGAAATTCAATACCACTGGAACCGCGGGATTATTCCTGATGCTGGGAGTAATCCTTTTTGCCTCCGGAGCGGTGAATACCTCTGTGGCTGATTCTTCTTCAGACAATGACAACTGTGAAGCCCTTGCTCAGAATGGAGATGATCTTTACGAAGCCGGTGACTTCGCCGGTGCCAGGGAAATGTATCTGCGATGCATTGATACATATGACCTGAACGAAGAAGGATCCCCCGCGCATGCAGCAAGAAGCGCCTTCATGATTGGTGAAATTATCAGACTGGACTATGACACTCTTGCAGTCTCTGCTGAAACTGTGCAACAGAAAGCTCATTTGAAAAATGATGTTGAGGAATGGTACGCGAAGTCAATAACCTACAATGTGGATGTATGGTTCATAGCATCCTCTGTGAGAGCTGGAGAGTTGTACGAGAACTTTGGCAATGCAGTGTACTCAATGGAAATTCCTGAAAGCATTGATGAGGAAGCTATAGACGAGTTCTATGCCCAGCTTAATGAACAGTTCTACGAACCGGAAATACAAAAAGCAATAAATATTTATGCAACTGCGATTAAAAAGGCGGTGTCAGCCGACATCAGCAACGAATGGGTAGACACTGCAGTAGAAAACCTCAGGCGTCTTGCCCCCGGAGAAGGAGAAGCCACTTCAATTTTACTTCCGGGTGATTACGCCATGCCATACGTACCCTGAATCTACTGATGAATACCGAAAACTCGAAAAAACACAAGTTTCTTGAAGATTCGGGAATGACCTTTCAGGAAGTTTTTGACTTTGCATTTCAGCGATTTATATCCATTATGCATGGATTGTCAAATGAGCTGGGAGATGACATCTTCCTGGAAACCCTGAAAAGAGTTTCATCAGAAACGGCATCCGAAGATGTGTCGGAAAACACCTTAAAGCTAATAACAGAGAGTCAACCGAACGATTTTACGGCCTTCAAAGCATGGACAAAAAATCCGAGTAACCTCATGAAGCATGTCCTGACTTTTGATATTGTTGAAGACACAGACAGAATTTTTGAGATCAGAGTTACCGAGTGCCTCTGGGCAAAGACTTTTCGTGAGAACGGTGCTTCGGATATAGGATATGTTACTCTCTGCCATACAGACTACGCAGGCTGTCAGGCGTTTAACGAAAATATCAGGATGACTCGCACCGGAACACTCATGCAGGGAAACGATTACTGCAACCACCGATGGACCTGGGGGGAATAGCCTCCCGGACTTGCATACTGTGTTGTGAGCAAAACACGTTTGACTGGAAATCGAATTCATATTGATGTTAATTTCTTTTACCGTATCAGGAGTCCTATGAAACCGGAATGCCCGAAAACGAGAATCAGACCTTTCGAAGAAACTCTGCACGGCCGTAAAATGATTGATAACTACCGCTGGCTGGAAACTGACGGAGAGGAACGAACTACCTGGATAGACCGGCAGAACGAACTTGTGGACAAGCTGGTTCTGGATGACCCAAGGCGTGAAATGTTCTCAAAACGATTTGATGAGTTGTTCAACTACGACAGAACAGGTTTCCCTGCACCAACTCTTTCACACTTATTCTACTTGAAAATTAAATCAGGCGAGAAACATGCCTCACTGTACATGCGTTCATGGCCCGATGGTGAAGAGCAAATTCTTATGGATATTGATGAATTCAGCGAGCTTGGCAATATCAGTTTTGGCAGGTATTGCCCCACCCGTGATAGCAAGCTTCTTGCGTACAGTCTGTCAAAAGACGGCAGTGACTGGTTGCACTGGTATGTGATGGATTTACAGAGTGGCGACATAATCGATGAGATTCCAAGACTTGTTTACACCTGGATATGCTGGCTGCCTGACAACAGCGGGTTCATCTACTCCCGCTCTACCGACCCGGATAATCTTTCAAAGAATGGCTTATCTGTTTTCCTGCACAAACTGGGTACTGACTGGCGCAATGACAAGATGATTCTCGGTAAAGGACTGGTCGAAACAGATATTGCAAATGCTGTGGCCATTTCCCGTGATGGCACCCATCTGATTATTGAGGTGAATCATGGGCTCACCTTGAATGAACTCTTTTATACGGATCTTTCCGCTGATAAGCTTACCGCGAAATCGATAACCGGAGATCATACCGGTCTGTTCTACGCAAATATCTACAAGGGTATGCTCTATGTGAGAACCAGTAATGAGGCACCAAATCACAGAGTATGCAGAGTAGTCCTGGACGGATCTGTACCGCTAATTGACAAGTGGGAAACAATCGTGCCCGAGGGTGATGATGCGCTGACTGGACTTAATGTGATTGGTGACCGTTTTTTTATCAAGCAGTCTGTTGATGTTATCACCCACACATTTATCTATTCTCTGGATGGAAAGAGAACTGGAGAGCTTGAGTATCCCGGCGTTGGCAATGGCTCTCTGCCCTATGGCGAAGAAGATGTGGATGCTATCTTTGTCTCCTACTCCTCTCCTTTTCAGCCTGCTAAGACGTATCACTATGATATACAGCAAAATAAATTAACCGGATTCACAGAGAGCAGTTTGAAAGTTAGCACTGAAAAATACCTTACTGAACAGGTGTTTTTCAAAAGTCTCGATAACACTGTTGTGCCAATGTTTATCATTCGCAACCGCGATATTGAACTGGATGGATCCAATTCTGTGATTCTTACCGGGTACGGCGGCTTCAATGCTTCCCGGTTACCGTACTTCTCCTCTGCCGTATTGTTCTGGCTGGAGCAGGGCGGGATATATGCCATTGCCAACATCCGCGGTGGCGGCGAATACGGCGAGAACTGGCACCAGGGCGGCATGCTTGGTAACAAGCAGAATGTGTTTAATGATTTCATAGCAGCAGGAGAGGCACTGATTGGTGAAAAACCGGTACGACTTGCAGGGGATGATAATTTCTCTGTTCGCAGATACTCCAGTCGCGAACATCTTGGTATATCAGGCGGCAGCAATGGAGGTCTTCTTACAGGGGCTGTGCTGGTGCAGCGTCCCGATCTGTGGGCAGCGGTTGTTTCTGATGTTCCACTGCTGGATATGCTTCGTTTCCATCTCACCCAGGGTGGTAAATTCTGGATGTCAGAATACGGCAGCCCTGATAACCCGGAAGACTTTGAATGGCTCGTCTCATATTCGCCATATCACAATGTAAAAGAAGGTTCACATTTCCCCCCAACACTCCTGAAAACATCTCTGCACGACGACAGGGGTACTGATTCTCTGCATGCTTTCAAGATGGCGGCAAAGCTTCAGGCAGTAAATACCTCAGACAACCCGATTCTCCTCCGAACAATGACAAATGTTGGCCATGGAGCAGGTCGAACAACACAGATGAATATTGACGAACAAACCGAAATATTCCTCTTCCTGGTAAAGCATCTTATGTGATATCCATCACAGGATGGAGAGCTCTCTGTGTGTACCATTTTGATATCTCAGGGTAGAGTGGTCAATCAGGTTTGATCGCCTCTACGGTCAGGCAGCATATGGAATCATCTTTCTCGATCTCCCAATGGAGTATCCGGAATCCCGCTTCCACTATCTCGTCCCTGATGCTGTCAGGCGACCCGAAATAGCGTGAAGATATCCCATTATGGATAGTACACCCGGAAGCAGGATCGAAGTTTTCAACCAGCTTCGGATTGACAGGACCGCACATAGTATCCACAAGAAAGTACCCCCCGGGCCGCAATACCCGGTAAACGCTGGAAAACAATTGCCCGCGGTCTTCTCCGATGATGCAGTGCAGGCAGTGCCCGTCAAGGACGAAGTCAAAGAAATCATTTGAAAATGAAACAAGATCCAGAACACTGCCAACGGAGAATTGAACATTGACACCCAGCTCACGAGCTTTCTCACGCGCCCAGGCAATAGCAGTCGGCGCAATGTCAATGCCGTAAGTCTCATAGCCTTTCCCGGCAAGCCAGACTGTTACATTTCCCGCCCCGCACCCGAGTTCCAGAAGCCTTCCGCTCTCTGGCGCGCGGTCATATTCGAAAATCCTGTCCAGTTTGGTTTTCGCTTCGTCATATCCGTCAGAGCTGGTATCCCATCCCTCATATCCATCTTCCCTGCGCTTCCGGTATGCCTTGTCATGACCGACGTACCAGGTCTTCATTATGCCTCCCAATATTGATGTAAAAGCTTCTGTTTACCCCAAAGCCCGAGACCTTCTGCTCAATGATGCTTTCACATCAGGCAAAATCCATCACAGACAACCCCCGAAAGAAGCTCCTGTCTACAGTAAATAAATACTATACTCCATGTTGCACAAGTATTACATGAGCTTAATACATTACAATCCATTTCAGTATGATAACTAAATGTCTTTCAAACACACAGGAGGCTGATAATTAATGTTGATTCAGCCGGTGACCTCCTTCATTGCATGTAGTAGAGCTATAGTATTCAAGTAGAATCCGCGATAGTGGTGTAAGTATTTATGCCATCTGTACAACCATGCAATTCCCCTTTGCTCTTTACCTGCAATTCAAGGATGTGTATTGTATTAGAATGTTGGTTTGTTCGATATTGTTCTCCGTAAGGATGGAATTATGCTCAAAAAATACTGGTATCTGATAGTCGCTGCTGTTGTTGGACTCGTTCTTCTTTTCACAGGATTACCTGAGCGCAGCAACCTGCCCGGTATACCGGTGTGCGAACCCGGTGAAATCATGGTGGAGTTGGATACGAATGATGATGGCAATACAGATTTCTGGGCTTTTCTTAATCAGGACAGCGTACCTGTCGGCTCCATTGGCGATACCAACTTTGACGGCAGACCCGACAGCTGGTCTCACTTCAGGAATGGAAGGGCTTTTCTTGATCAGGAAGACACGGATAACGATGGGATGATTGACTTAATTATCCTTAGTCTATACAACAGAGACGAGAGTAAAATCAGATCAATTCTGCTTCGTCTTGAAGAGGAGAATCTCTTTGTGGCAGCGGAAGATACCGAATGGCTCGAATGCGGCACGATATTTTCGCATCAGCCCGATAGTCTACACGCCGCCCCGGTATTCGAATCCGGTGAAATCATCACAGAGAGAGACAGAAACGATGATGGCAACATTGATTTCTGGTTGTTTTCAGATCTTAATAATGTGCCGGTTCGCCTGGTTCTTGATATCGACTTTGACGGCAGACCTGACAACTGGTCTCACTTCAAGAATGGAAGGGCTTTTCTTGATCAGGAAGACACGGATAACGATGGAATAATTGACTTTATTTTGCTTTGTATATACGATGAAGAAGAGCGTAACATGAGAGAAGTTCTGTTTCTTCTTGAGGAGGATAATCTCTTTGCGACAACGGCAGATACAGGGTGGCTTGAATGCTCAACAACATCTTCTACTAACCCGTTTTTCCACACCTACAGGGATGGGTATCCCCCGGAAGCCACTGATAATCTATAACAATCACTCCTCTTTTACTCCGGGGCACTGATCACTGTAAGGGCACGAGCCGGAACAGCTTGAACACATGCCACCCTCTTTGTGATTGCGAATGGCTCTTCTTATCAGGTATGCGGTCACTGCTGTTACTATAAGTATTACTGCTGCTGTTTCCACGGTTAAATCACCAGCTTTCCCACCTGGTACACTATCAGTGTGATGATGTAGGCAAGGACAGTAAGGCCGAAGAGCTGAATCATTGCCCACTTCCAGGATTCTGTTTCTTTCTTTGTGGCTGCTATGGTCGCCACACAGGGTGCGCTTATCAGCGCGAACAACATCATTGCAAGGCCCTGAAGGGGTGTGTAGTTATCTCTGAGTTTTTCCCTGAGAGTACTGGAATCTTCATCCGCCTCCCCCACGGCAAACACCACACCCATCTGTGAGACGAACACTTCTTTAGCTGCAGTCGCTGCCAGAAGCGCGGTTGTAACCCGCCAGTCGAAGCCAAGAGGCTTCATTGCAGGCTCAAAGAACTTGCCTAGTCTTCCTGTAATCGTGTGTGTAAACACCTCTGCCTGACGAGCATTCTCAAGAGCGGTTATTGAATCTGTAATCACCTCTGTTGTTGGAATGGCGGAAGCTTCCAGCACTGCAATTTGATTGTCGTAGTCTGTTGAGAATTCTGTTTTCTTCGGGAATGAAGAAAGAACCCAGAGAACAATAGAGATGGCCAGAATAACAGTTCCGGCTTTCTTCACATACTCCCCCGCCCTGTCCCAGGTGTGTCTGAGGATGGATACTGGTGTGGGCAGGTGGTATGAAGGGAGTTCCATTACAAATGGGGTAACCTCGCCTTTAAAGACACTCTTTCTTAAGAACTTCGCTGCAGTAATTGCCACAAGTATTCCAAACAGGTAGATGAGCCAGACAATAGGAGCCCTCCAGGCATCCGGGAAAAAGGCCGGGATAATCATCATGTAGATTGGGAACCTTGCTCCGCAGCTCATAAGAGGAGCCACCATGAGTGTTGTGAACCTGTCGTTGCGGTTCTCAAGCGTTCTTGTTGCAAGGATGGCGGGAATCGTACAGCCAAACCCTATAAGAAGCGGTACAAAACTCTTGCCGTGAAGACCGAGTTTCTTCATTAATGCATCCATTATAAAAGCGACTCTCGCCATGTATCCGCTGTCCTCCAGAAGAGCTATCGCGAGAAACAGCAGGAAAATGTTTGGAAGAAATACCAGAACTCCGCCGACTCCGCCTATTACACCCTCTACAAGAAGAGCTCTGAGCATACTGTCTGAACCGGCTGGCCACAGGTTGTAAACAGCGTTTCCCAAAAACTCGAAGAACTGCTCCATGTACCCCATGAGAGGCTCACCCAGGGTGAATGTAAATGAGAACACCAGATACATCATCACAAGAAAGATCGGAATTCCCGCATACTTGTTTGTTACTACTGCGTCTATCTTATCAGTGCGGGACATACTGGTACTGACCGGCTTAACCACAACCTGCGCGACCAGCTGCTCTATATACTTGTATCTGGCTCTTGCTATGAGCATTCCACTTGAGATACCTCTGGTTGTTTCCAGTCTCGAGGCCAGCTGTGACGCGAATCCCACAACGGATTCATCCTCCTGACTTTCCACCACGGAATCGCCTTCCAGAAGCTTAATTGCCTTCCACTGACAGTGCTGCTTATTTATGCACTCCAGTTCAGCGCAGAGAACGTTCACAGCCTTTTTGATCGGTGTTGATGCACCTTTTACCCAGGGGCTTGAAGTGCGAACTCCCCTGCTCTCCAGCACTGCGTCCTTCAGCCGGGTAATTCCCCGACCTCTGCTGCCAACAGTTTTGACCGCAGGCAAGCCAAGAATGGATTCCAATACCTCAAGGTCGGTCTTCAGCCGTCTTCTTTCCGTTACATCCCACATGTTCATCGCCAGAACCATGTTAACACCCAGTTCCATGAGCTGCATTGTGAGATAGAGGTTCCGCTCAAGGTTTGAGGCATCAATAACATTGATGACCAGATCAGGCTTTTCCTCAAGAATTACATTTCTGGCAATAAGCTCTTCCGGGGAGCCTGCCGTGAGGCTGTATGTTCCCGGGAGATCAATGACCCTTACTGAAGTTCCCTTCCATCGGAAGTGCCCTTCCTTGCGGTCAACGGTTATACCCGGATAGTTTCCTACTGACTGTCTTGCCCCGGTGAGCTTGTTGAAAATGGATGTTTTGCCGGAGTTCGGGTTTCCAGCCAGCGCAACTGTAAGAGTATGCTGCTCCATGATTAGGCTGTTCTAACTTTGCCCGAAAAAAATGGTCTTACCATAATTCTGCTGCTGATTCCCTGCCCCAGTCCTATCCTGGATCCGCGAATCTCCACAACCATGGGGCCAGTGCTTCCGCCACGCATTACTTTGAGTACGGCATGATGAGTAAGACCCATGGCAGTAAGCTTCTGAAGCATGTTTCTTCCACCGTTCAGGGCTACTATTTCCATAGGTACACCACTGGGAGCATCAAGCAACTTAATAATCTCCGAGTTAGTTCTTTCCATATTCCGTCACCTTTTCTCTGAATTCTTTCCTGTTTTCGCTGTCGTATTCAAAGCCGCCTTTGGCGGCCATTGGACAATTATCAATAAATGCCAGGAACTCTACAAGCCTGTCTGTTATTTCTTCACCAATGGCATGCTCTACCCTGCAAGCCGCTGAATCCGCCAGTTCCTCATCTGCTCCCAGTATTTCATTGAAAAATCTGCTGAGAATTCTGTGTTTCCTGAGAACTTCTGCGGCACGTATCCGTCCGTTCTCTGTTAGTGAGATCGTGGAGTAAGGTCTGTAATTCACTAATTTCCTGGATGCCAGTGCTCTGAGAGCAACCGTAACTGAAGGGCGGCTTACGCCCAGGGCATCTGCAATGTCTGCGGCACGTGTCTCGCCTGAACTTCCCGCCAGCGAAGCAATAGCTTCGATGTAATCTTCAAGACTTGCTGAAAGTTTTTCTGACATCTCTTTTCTCCCTTCACTGGTAATATTAGCCTTCTCTAACTTTTGTCAACCCCATGTGCAAACTGACCTGTTGGAATGCTGCGCAACTCCTGCAATATTTGCCCTGTGATATTACATAAACAGCCGCAGGCATTTGCTGCCTGAAGTGTATAAATCAGAAGGGAATCAATTATGAACATTCACAGACGCATAATTCGATGGACAGGAAAAGCAGCGCTGGCAGTAATTCTGCTTGCAGGCCCATGTCTGGGCGGAATATGGACAAACTACTCCAGCGCATCCTTCGTTGGAGGACTTGACATACAGGGAAACGACTTGTGGGCAGCCACTTCAGCTGGAGCACTTCTCTGGGACATAGCTGCACAGACTTATACCAAGTACACAACAATTGATGGACTGGCCGATATGAACCTCAAGGACGTCTTCATTGACAACGCGGGAAACATCTGGTTCGGCTGCACTGAAGGTGTCCAGTGTTATGACGGCAGCACATGGATTACCTACAACACAGGCAATTCACCGCTTCCCGGCAATACAGTCTACTCTGTTATTCAGGATCTTGACGGAGCAATGTGGTTCGGTACGAATTTCGGATGCGCTAAGTTCACTGATCCAAACTGGGAGGTTTTCACCAATCTCGGCGGAGGAGCTACAGACATTGCGGTGCGGGGAATGGGTGTTGATTCTCAAAACCGTATCTGGACCGCCAACAACCCTTCGGATTACGGCGACCCGGGTGGAGTATCCATGTACAACGGCACTTCCTGGACACGCTACGATCCGAGCTCCAGCTCCATAGGCCAGTACTTCCTTTCTCTCACAATTGACGGTAACGACAATGTGTGGGCCGGAAGCTGGGTAAATTATGTGTTTGTTTACGACGGCTCAATCTGGACTAATTACGATAACAGTAACAGTTCCCTTCTGGGAAACAATATTGAGGCATTCGAAGTCGAGAGTGATTCCATACTGTGGATTTCCAACCATCCGGCATCTCCAACGCCCTCAAACTCCGGCGTTGCCAGATACGATGGATCCTGGAGCATCCTGACTCCGGCAGGCTCCGGACTCCCCGATCCCTATGTATACGCCATTTCCAACGCTGACGGCGTGACCTGGTTTGGGACATCCATCCACGGAACAGCCGGTTATGACGGAACCACATGGGACTATCTGGAGACGATAAACGAACCGCATACGAACTACTTCACATCAGTGGAGTACGGAAGTGTAGGCACATCGGATGTGTGTCTCTACTTTGGAACAGACCACACGGGTATCGCCATTCTCAACGAAGGGATATGGTCAAGCTATCAGTCCGCCAGCTGCGGCCTCGGAGACAATTACATCAATGATCTGCACATCGACGACAACATTCTCTGGGCAGCCTGTCAGTTTACCGGAGTATGGCAATACGACGGCTCATCCTGGCAGAATTTCAATGCCGGCAACAGCGACCTCCTTGGCGACATAATTCTTTCAGCAGATACGGACACCCAGGGAAACATCTGGTTCGGAACATCGGGCTGGACAGGTCCGGGCGGACAGGACGGCGCCGTGTCCAGATTCAACGGCACTACCTGGACCAATTACTACCTTCAAAACAGCGGCTTGATTGATGATGATAATCTTAATGTAAGCGTTGGTCCCGGAGATACAATCTGGATTGGAACAGAAGAGGGTATCAGCAAGTTCGATGGTTCATCAAACTGGACCGATTATCACACAGGGAACAGCGGTCTTATCGAGAATCATGTTGTTTCCATCTCATTCGACGAGACAGGTGGAAAGTGGTTTGCCACCCAGGGCGGTATAAGCCACTTTTCGGAAGGAACCTGGACCAGCTACACGACTGCTGATGGTCTGCCGGCCAACAGTGTCAGAGAAATCTGCATCTCTGATTCCGGGATCGTATGGGCGGCCACAGACGGCGGTATCGCCTTTTATGAAGAATCAACCGGATGGACCGCTTATACGCAGACAGACGGGCTCGCTGACGATAATGTAACATGCGCAGGGATGGGAGAAGGAGAACTGGTCTGGTTAGGAACATACCGATGCGGTGTATCCTCTTTCGATCGCCTGGGCACCGGCATTTTCACTCCCGATCCCGCTGAAACAGGAACGGCAGGGTGGATTCTTGCTTTCCCGAATCCTTTCACCTCAACTGTTCATATACAGTATTCACTTCCAGTACAGGAACATGTTCAGATTTCTGTTTTTGATATGTCGGGACGCATAGTAAAGACTCTTGCCAACGAAACTCAGCAGGCAGATCAGCATTCCGTCTACTGGGATGGAACGGGTCAGAACGGTACTCAGTTATCCGGAGGTATGTACTTCTACCAGATTAGTTCAAACTCAATAACTGCATCGGGAAAACTGATGCTTCTCCGGTAGCGTAAGTCTGATTCCAGGGGCTGACGGAACCTGACCGTCAGCCCTTTTCCAGTGAAAGAGCGAAGAGACGGCCTGTCATCGTTCTTACAGCATTTCTAAATTGACTTCGGGATGCTCAGCCTGCATTTTACAGTGGAAGTGTCTTTACATTAAGGAGTAACCATGTGGTACGCGGCAGGTGCCTGTGTTGTTCTTATAATTACAGCAGTTGCAGGCTATGCAAGAACCAGACCGGGAGCAGGCTCAAAATCTATCACACCACTGGATGCTCTGACATCTTCGACAATTGCCGAGATCATGCCGGAGTCACTGATGTCATTGTCTGTTGAACAGGTGAATTTCCTTCTCTCTCGACTGGAGAAAGAAGAACCTCCCCAGTCAACCATGGGTGCCATGTGCTACCAGGCAATGGCTCCTCCGGCTACAGCCGAGTACATCTGCCCCGTCTGCGGAGAGAAAACCCTTTACAGCGACTCACAAACAGCCTTCATCGAATGGGAACTTGAGGGCTGCCGCAGACTTGCTGAATCAATCAACAGCAACACTGATTTCGAGATTTTTCTGGACGAAGGCCTTTTCTGTGATTACTGTTCACCGGATACAGGAGAAGAGAACCCTGAGATTCTTCTTCGTGTGATCTACGAAAGCGACATGGAGGTTGTTAACAGAGTCTCTGTTATAGATCTTATGATGCTTGACTCTTTTCTCCAGGGTAATCTGTTCTACACCACTTCAAATGATGCTCAGATGCCTATGCAGAACTATGCAGGCAGAATGAGAGAACTCCTTGGACTCGAAGAAGAGTAATGAGACTCCGTTCACCGACATTCCTGCCATCCACAGTTGTTATTGAACTTACATACCAGTGCAATCACAACTGTATTTTCTGTTCCTGCCCCTGGTACGCGCCGGAGGGCAGCTTTTCGCTATTACCTGAACTTTCCACCGCACAGTGCAAGAAAGTTATCAATGAATTGTGCAGTCTTGGTATTGCCAGTTTTGCCTTCACCGGCGGTGAAGCTCTCATGCGAGAAGACTGCATTGAACTACTGGAATACACCTCTTCCCTCTCCGTTCAAAAAACAGAGACAGTTGATTGCGAGCTGATAACACACACAGTCCATCCCGAAGTGTATCTGCTCTCGAACGGAGTTCTGGTTGACCACAAAGTAATGGATGTTCTTGAGAGGTTAAACATCAGTCTGAGTATGAGTCTTCCGGGGCTGTCTACTTTTGAGGAACACACCGGCTATGACAACGCATCAATGATCCTGGATAAATTCAAGGAAGCTCACAAAAGAGGGATTCCCACAACAGTAAACAGTACTGTGACAGCATTGAATTTACATGAGCTCAGGAGTACTCTTTCAGCAGCCCTTCTGGCGGGAGCCGGCCAACTGCTTATGAACAGGTTTCTTCCTGGAGGCCGCGGGCTCAGTCATGCGGACAGTTTGACCCTCACCGCTTCACAGGTCAGGAAGATGCTTCTTGTGGCCGATGATGTTCTGACAAGAGCAAATCGACTGGGAAACCTTGGCACCGAGATTCCTCTTTGTCTCGTTGATGATCTTTCACTTGAAACGTTGCATGTGGGTACCAGATGCTCAGCAGCGAAGGGCTTCTTCGTCATAGGACCTTCAGGATTTGTCAGGGTCTGCAACCATTCTGAGGTTCGTTTGAATCACATTAATGACTGGAAAAACCTGAAGCACAATGAATACTGGAACACTTTCACCATGAGAAAATATCTGCCTGCTGAATGCGGAGGTTGCCGCCACATACTGAACTGCGATGGAGGATGTAGAGAAGCCGCACGCATAACGGGCGGCTCTGTCAGCTCAGTTGACCCGGTTCTTACCGGGAAATTCCCTGATACTCCCTGACCAGCATGCCTGTGCAGGTTGATTTCATCTTTTAATATATCACTTCTTGCGTAATTGCTTATTTACTTATATATTCATACTCAACCTTTGGGAGGAAACCTTATGAAAAAAACAGCACTGACTCTTACAGCAATATTTATCGCCTGCGGAACACCTGAGCAGCAGGCAGATGATTCTGTCACTGCCGACAGCACTGAACCCGCGCATTACACAATCACCGCAGTCGATACTATCGGAGTGGAGTTCGGTGACAGCAACTATGTTTTCGGCCAGACGGACGCGGCACTTTTCGGCCCGAACAATGAAATACTGGTTCTTGACGGTTCCAGAAACCACATCGCGCTCTTCTCAGCTGACGGTGAATTCCTGAGGTCTATCGGAAGACAGGGCAGCGGTCCCGGTGAGTTTTTGCGACCGATGGCAATAGCACTGCTCGGAAACGGACAACTTGCAGTCTCCGACCCCTGGGCAAGTAAAATCTCCCTGTTCGACTCATCTTACACATTTAATGGCGAAATAACCGGATTCTTTCCTGCCCCTCCTCTGGCCATTGAAGGCTCTGACGGAGAAGCAATTATCGGATTGATGAGAATAATCGATATCGACAACGGAATGATCGGCTTCTCTCTGGCCAGGCTGAATGGAACTGCGGAACCGACTCATATCTATGCTGAAGACATGATCGAGTTCGAACCGACAATGATCGGCCCGGGATACACGGAATCCACAGTTGCCTTTGCTTCTGACCCCACCGGAAGAGTCTGCACCAGCATCATGTCAACAGACACTTACCGGATAGAGTGTTTTCTTCCCGACGGGAAGCAGTTTCTTGTCATCGAACAACCGTTCGAAGAAGTTCCCAAGACCGCCCTGGAAATCGAAGAGGAGATTGAGGATTACAACACGGTTCTGGAGAGAAGGGCTGCTGCGGGAGGAGGACAACGCATGCAGAGCATGGGTATCCAGATGCCTTCGGAAAACATTAATTACGAACCGATCCCTTATCACTATGCGATTTCAGATCTCATGCTGGACACTCAGGAACGCCTCTGGGTAAGACGGGGTTACGAATCCATACCGCACTTCGATGTATATGATCTTGACGGTAAACTGCTTTTTACCGCATCCGTTGAAGAAGGCGACCCCGATTCCAGGGACTGGACAATCGTCGCGGGAGATGACAGACTGCTTGCCTTCTCTGACGATCCGGCAGGATACCCGAAAATCGTTATCCTTGCTGTTGAATGATTTCTTCGAAAGGCACTGATTTGGAGCAAATCCTTGAACTCTCTGAAGTACTCAAAGCTCTTTCCGACCCAACCAGGCTGAAGCTCGTCATTCTTCTTCAGGAACACGGCAGAGCTCTTTGTGTGAAAGGTCTTGCCCGAAAACTCGAGATTTCGCAACCTGCTGTTTCCCAGCATATTCGCATTCTGAAACAGGCCAGGCTCATAAAGGGCGGGCGTTGCGGATGCTTCTCGCACTACTCTTTAAATACTGAATGCCTTGAGGGTCACCTGGATAAATTGCAGCATGTACTTGGCTGTAAAAACAAACAAGACAGGAGCAGCGCAGAGCATACAGAGCAGGAATAATCATGTTCGACATTTTCACGACGTTGGTGGTATCCAGGCTAAGCATAAACAGAATGGAGGTGCTGTATCAAACACATATGTATTTACCTTGCCCTTCTGGCACTGTTTTCATCAACTGCTTTCTCCGACTGGATGCTTATGCCAGTTACAGGATACAATCCATCCGCGGGTTTCGTGTACGGTATCAGAATTAAATCGATTCAGGAAATGGGGCTGGACACCGGCACTCTCCATCTGGTTAGTTCCACCGGATCAATGCAGCGAATGGTTCTTTCTCTCTCTGAATCCGCGCTTGACGGCAGCTTCTCTCTCGTTGCGGAACACTTGAAATTACCGGAGATTCAGTTCTTCGGCTATGGGAACAATGGCGATGCTGACAGCACTGCTGACTTTTCCGGGGAGGCTCAGCGACTCCGGCTTCTGTACAATCACAGAATTGCTTCTCCGTTTTCACTTAAACTGGGTATCGAAACCAGACACTCTACCACATACAATCGCGAGGAATCCGCACTGTGGTCTACGCTTCCCGGAGAGCAATACAATTCCGTCTGGACAACAGGTCCTGTTGCAGGTGTACGCCTTGAATCCGCTTCTTCACCGGCAGGATACATCAAACTCGATGCTGACTGGCAGAGCGGTAATGACATGACTTATTCTACAATAACCGGGCAGACAGCACTTTTCTGTCCGATTCCGCGAATCAACACAGTATTTGCGTGCCGTGCGATGCTGAAAAGACACATCGGCACAGAAACCACTCCATTCATGTGGCAATCTTCTCTGGGCGGATCAGATGATCTGCGGGGATACAAGAGGAATCGTTTTTCAGGTGATTGGCTCATGCTGAACAACATCGAACTCCGCCACAGCATCTTCAGAGCCGACTCCGGCAGCAGTTCCATCCTGCACGGAGTTGGAATTACTCTATTCGGTGACGCCGGTCAGGTCTCTGATTCCTTTGATACACTGAGATGGAATCGTTACCATCTTTCAGGCGGCGTTGGTATCAGAATACATCTGTCCGGGGACAGAACGGTAAGACTGGATATTGCAAAATCCCCGGAGGGCATGGGTGGATGTGTCTCATTCGGAGAGATGTTCTGAAACTGAAATCACACGTGACTGTCTGCCCGTATTCCTTCACCCGCAGGATGAAGAAAATTTCTTGATGGATGACAGCTATTCTGCAGTATCGGAAGCCCGTCTCTGCCGGTCGGGTTTCCGACCTATGTAGAGCAGATGTCTTGATGAAGCGACCATTGACGGCTCGGTGCTTATGTGAAAAAACAGGTCCAGCCAGAGTTCCCGCCGTTTTCCTTCAAGTTGGTTGTAGCTCTCATCATCAGCCGATATCGCAGGTTCAGCACCGGCAAACACCAGTGTCTGCAGGCCTGCGGACTCGTGAAGGAGTCTTGTTTCCGACAGCGTACTGAAGTAGCCGCGAAAACCGCCTTTGGGTGCATCCTCCGGTTCCCGTCCCTTCTCCACAAGAGACCATACCTCCGCCTGGTCCTCAATCCAGTGCGGATAATCTTTAAGAAGGCTGCCCATAATCCCGAACCTGCTGATCATAGAAGAAAACACGAGGCCACCGGGTTTCAGCCGGGACATTGACTGAGTAAGCACCAGCAGCCTGTCACTCTCCTCCACAAGATGATACAGAGGACCCATGAGCAGCACGGCATCGTAATCGCTCTCCGCTATTCCGGAGAGATCTCTTGCGTCTGCCACTGCAAATGAGACACTCTTCTGCAGCCCCGCGGAATTGACCTGTTCTTCGCACTTTTCAATCAGATTCGCTGACAGATCCACAGCGCAAATGCTGTGCCCGCGACGAGCAAGATGGACGGTATACGCTCCGGTCGCTGCGCCGATCTCCAGTATGCGTGCACTTGGGGGAAGATACTTGTCAAAGAAACGCAGTGTGATGTCGTACTCGAGCTGGTGTCTCTGAAGTCTTCCGTCCTCCATGGTCACACTGCAATTATAGAAATCTCGAATATCGCCTATATCATCCTTCATGTATTCATTCCCGTTCCTGTGTTAAATTCCTTCAGCTGCAAATTCCTGTACATATGGATTACTGCTTCAAAACCTGCCGAGCGGGTGATGAAACCGTACTTCACTATTCTTGTAATTCTAAAACCAATTCTTTTGTACAATCTCAGTGCGCCTTTGTTTGTATCTACTACTGTCAACTTCAATCCTCTATAACCATTCTGCTCAGCATACCAGATAATCTCGTTCATTATTGCAGTACCGATATTTTTCCCTCTCATTTCCTTTTTCACCGAGAGAGCAACAATTTCCATTTCCCCGTTCTTCAAAATACTCAATGATTCAAGCTTAAAACGAATCAGTTTCAGCAGGGCACTGAAAAAGCAGAATTCATCCAGTAGATCAGCAAACTTTACATTGAAGTACTTGTTGCCCTTTGTTTGAATACCTGCAATGCCTGCCAGCCTTTTCCCGTGGATGGCGTAAAAACCTGTTTCATAATTTGCGGCAGCCCGGATGATTTTCAGGGCTTTTGCTTTATCACTGATAACAACTCTCATTTTTTCCCGGAATGCTTCATACAGTAATTCTGCGGCTTGTACTCCGAATTTCTCAGGCAGCTCCCGGACTATCTCTATTTTTTCTGCCATAACCTGCTTCTTATAGATTCTTCAGTTCCCTTGCTATTTTCTTTTTTATTCTCTCAAAGGATGGAGGCGGACCTGTATTCACTTTTTCCCTGTTGATGAACAAAGAATCAGAAATGCCCCATTCGCAAAAAGCTTCCCTGTTGCATGTATTCACCTCGTGGAAAGCAACCTTCTCTCCAAGCTCCGAAGAAGCACGCTTCGCTCTTTCAAATACCATGTTGTACGCAGGGCACCACCCGCTAATAAATCCTGTAACCGCTACCTTGTCGTGATCCAGCTCCGGCTCTTTACGGGGTTTAATCCACTTTGGCGCAACAGCATCATCCGAAAACGGCTTCCACAGCAGAACCCGACCGAAAAAGCCTTCTTTGTCGACCTGAACATATCCCTGCTTTTTAAACCAGGATGCTCTCATAAATACAGGGAAAGGCACTCCCCAGGCAACCAGCCCTTTCGCGTTTCTGCTTCTGGCATCCTCTTCCGCTGCCGATATCAGCGCCTTGCCTATGCCCTGTTTCTGCCAGTTCCCGACCCCTTTGTCTTTGTATCCGTGAACCCAGATACACAGAATGAAATACAAATTGCTGCCTTCAACAAATGAGTATTCGACGGGGATGTATTGAATCATGCCAACCGGTTTCCCCTGATCATTCAAGGCCAGTTTCACGCGAAGTCCCTTGTCTTTCATTTTCCGGAACCAGAGTTCTTTGTGATTGCCGGCTTCTCTTATTTCATCCGACCAGTCTTCGAGACAGACAAAGTAGCTGCTCTCGTACTCTTCAGCTAAATCAACGATTTTCATGATCCGCCCCTTTCCGGCATCCTGTTTCCAGTCTTCGTTTACCGGATGCTGATTGCCTTACCATCCAAAGACCAGCAGGAAGACCGGAGAAAAGCCTGTTCTCAATCATTCTCTGCTTTCAGCAGATAACCTTTCATGGCTGTTCCACCCTGATATGAACCGACAACCCCGTCCGCTCTGATAACCCTGTGACAGGGAATAATAAGTGGAAAAGGATTTGAGGACAGCGCATTGCCCACGGCTCGGGCTGTTCGTGGAAATCCTGCTTCCCGGGCAAGTTCTCCGTATGAAATGGTTTGTCCCCGTGAAATGTTATCCAGAGTATCTAAAACAATCTTTTTGAATTTGGAAAAGCTTCCAAAATCAAGAAACTCACGAGAAACATCACATTGAAATCCTCCAGCCAGTCTGGTAAGTTTCGCCGCAGTATCCCTCGTAAAACTGCTGTTTCTTTCTTCCAGGCAGTGATAATTTTTTTTCATCCTGAGCTCTGCCGAAAGATCAGGCGAGGGGAGGAAAACACGGTGAATCATTTTTTCTTCCCAGACAAGACGACCCGGCCCGAATGGAGTAACAAACTTGCAGTAGTTCATTTGATCGACCTGTTACTGAATATGAGTGCCTGTCCGGTCCAGTCCTTTGTTTCCGCTTCCAGTTTCCTGTACTGCCCACGGGTTATGTCTGAAATTACCTTCTCCCAGAATTCCATGGATGGTTTGTTCTCCGGGTGCTGAACAACCTCCCATTTACCTGGATACATTTTAAATACGGCCCTTGCCGCCGTTTCCCCGATTCCCGTTCGCCGATACTTCTTCATCACAAAAAATTCCGAGATGGATCTGGCATCCCCCGGCTCACACATGTAACAGAAATTACTCACCAGGATAAAACCTGCGATGAAATCATCCACTACTATGAAAAAGGGATGTCTGCCGGGTTCTGTCCAGTAATGATCAAGATACCTGTACCCGTAAAGACCGTGATCATTAACATCACCCTTGTCGAATTCGCTGAAATCGTACCGGTAAAGCTCAAGGAGATTCCTGAGAACCTGCTTGTCCTCAATCGCGACTTTCTTCAGAAGAACATTCATGCTGTTCCACCTTGCTCAATTCAAGCTGCACATCTTCAATGAAGACTTCTGCTTTGTACAGAGTAAAGATAAAACTTTATCAGTGAAAACGGATAGCAGGTCGAAATACCAGCCTTCGTTCAGCAGGGCAGTTCATAGGTCAGTCTGTCTTTGTCTCTTCCCACAATGCAGCCGCCAGGCTTGTCCCAGATTCGTCTTGATGGAACATTATCTTCCGCTATTGTGCTGATCAGCTTTGTTATCCCTCGTTCAACAGCTTCGCTTATCACAAGCTTAAATGCTCTGGAACAATAACCGTGAGAACGATACCTGCTGCCTATCCAGTAGCCTGTTCTCGCTGTTTTCTCCTCCTTGTTGATGTGACTTAAAGAAATGGTTCCTACAGCCGTCGTGCTATTCAGAAGTACAACATAGGTTACGGCGTTTCTACTCCTGCACCAGCTTTGTAACTTCTCCAGGAAATCATCAGCTGTTGGTTTATCATTGTCGCCGAAGCCGAGATATTCCCTGAGAATATTGTCGGTACAAAGCATGGATGACAGTTGAATCGCATCCTGAGGTGTTGGTTTTCTAATGGTAATCATTTACAGGGAGACTGTCTTGGAATGTATCATCGAAAATGCAGAGAGTTTCCTCCGAGAAACTCCTGACCACCAGCCTGCCGTCGGAAAGAAGTACAGCATAATTCAGACTGGAGTCCGGCAGACAATAGCTGTCAAGATAATTCCCGTCCCAGTCATATCTGTCCACTGCAGTTACCTGAGCGAAATCAACATAATCAGGATCGCTCAGGAATGAACCATCATCCATATAGTTGGGGAAGAGAATATTTATCATGCCCTCTCTTCCGAGAAATGCGTTTCCTCCTATGGGATACTGTCTAACCCTGTCCTCGGGCGAAGATGGATAAACACGGCTTCCGCGGTAGATACATTCTTCCGTTTCAATATCGTAAATTGCCAGTAATCCTTCGTATCTGTTGAAAACAGCAATACGGTTGTTCTCTCCCGGACATATCCTCAACAGGTCTATTCGAGGAACATTCCTGAGGTGGATCATTTCTGCTTCTCCGAATGATCTTATTATGCCCTCTTCGCTGTTAAGAATGTGCAGATCCCCACCCGGTTCAAGTGTGGACCCAACAACGAAAGTGGTGTCGTCTATTGCGGCAATATCCTGCGCTCCCGTAAAGTTCAAACAGTGAGAAAAACTTCCGTCTCTGTAAAAGAAATCAATTCTGCCCAGATTAATGTTAAGAGCAGCTACATATCTGTCAGATACTGCGAGGGTTGTTACCAGCGAGAAATTGCCGGGACCTTCTCCCGCCCCGCCGACTTTCCATATCAGCTCACCTTCGTTGGTAAGTGCAACAATCTCTTGTGTACCCGCGTCTGCAACAAAGACAGTATCGCCCGCTGTGCAGATGGAATAAGGTTTGTATACCATTGGAGCCATAGCTTCAGGATCAGTAAAGTATCCTCCCGGATTGTAGCTTATAAAGTGTTCTTCTATGTCTTCCCAGAGCCCGTCATCACTGGATTGCAGGTATTCTCTCCACTCCGAGGTGATTCCTTCGTCCGATGATGTGCTATCTCCCTGTGATTCCCCTGTGGTATTTGTCTGAAATTTTCCGTTTGTATCAGTACATGATAAAGATATCATTACTGCAAAGCTGATCAGTATGAAAATCTTCTTCATTTTCTTCCTTTTCATTGTATGCCGATATCTTAATTCCCGAAGTATTCTTTCAAAAATATTCTCAGTGAAGCCCGAAGGAATCAGGTCAATTAATACCTGACAACAGCACAGCAGCATAAGCGAACAAACAGAAGAACAGAACGAATTTCATCTTGTTTGGCCTCCAGGTAAGTCAATTCACAACAGCTTAATTACCTCTAACTGGGTGAGAAAAAGAAGTTCCACCTCAGTAATCAAGCCCACTCAATGAGCCCGCCCGCAATGGTAAGACTGCTCATTCTCAGCGGAGGTATCTGCCTGGTGCCAAGCAGGGATACCGGGTAGAAGTGGTCCTGCCAGTGGTAGTCTGTGTCGTTGCCGGTAAGAGATATCGAGAGAAGGAAGTTGCCCGGTTCGATGATTTCCGGTGTAATAGAAATTGAAGCTTCGCCTTTCCCGCTGATTGTCAAGAGTGATTCGCCGTTCTCAAGGTTGTTTGATGCAAGGACTGTTTCGCCGTCAGGGCGGTGAAGGGAGAAGCCCAGAATGATGTTCTTCACCTCTCTGCCCTCTCTGGTTTCAATCAGTGTGTTAACCTTGAGAGTATCGCCCTGTCTGAAAGTTCTGGCGGGTACTCCGTTGCCGTCGGTGAGAGTGACCCGGCTGAAGAATACCTCGCGGTTTCCCCACTCGCGTGGAGTAGCTGACGCTGCTGTGTTCTGAAGCCTGCCGGCGTTTGCATCAAGATAGGTTCCCAGAACATCATCAACTGGTCCGTCCATTCGTACCCTGCCGGAATCAAGCCAGATTGCCCGGGTGCAAAGCCTGCGAACAGCTTCGGGGTCATGGCTCACAAAGACAATTGTTTTCCCGGACTCGCGGAAGCCGAAGATTCTGTCATAGCACTTTGCCTGGAAGACAGCGTCTCCCACCGCCAGCACCTCGTCGACAAGAAGAATATCCGGGTTGACGCTGGTCGCGAGGGCGAATCCCAGTCTCATGAACATTCCTGAAGAGTAGTACTTTACAGGGGTATCCATGAACCGTTCAAGCATTGAGAATTCAGCGATGCCTGGAATCAGTTCAACCATCCTCTTCTGATCAAAGCCGAGAAGAGCCCCGTTCAGAAAAACATTCTCCGCGCCGGTTAGCTCAGGGTGAAATCCCACGCCGAGATCAAGCAGAGAAGCAATTCTACCGGAGGTTCTGACTTTGCCTGAAGTGGGGCTGTAGATACCTGCAAGAAGCTTCAGTGTGGTGGATTTTCCCGCGCCGTTGGATCCCACAAGCGCGACTGACTCTCCCGGTGATATCTGAAATGAAGCGTGATCCAGTGCCCTGAACCAGTCACGGCTGGTTCCTCTGCCGAAAACATTCATCAGGGTTTCCATAATGCTCACGGAGCGGTCACGATAGAGCCTGTAGTCAAGGCAGACATCAGAGAACTGAATCAGGCCTTTCCGCATCCTACAGCTCCTTCACTACAGAGGGTTCCATGCGCTTGAAAATCAGGAGACCGGCAACAAGGATTACCGCTGTCCATGCCACCAGTGAAATCCACGCCCAGAGTTCAGGCCAGGTGCCGTAGTACATGGTGGAGTGGAATATTTCCATGGCACCTGCTACGGGATTGAATTTTATTACAGCTTCCATTCTCGCGGGGATGAGCCCCGCGCCCAGAGGATATATCACAGGACTTGCGTAGAACCAGGCAAGAAGGATAACCTCAAGGAACTGTGAGACATCTCTGTAGTACACATTACCCACGGAGATCATCATCGCAAAACCGCTTGTCATGGCAGCCAGCAGAACAATTGCAATCGGCAGAGTAATAATGGAAATACCCGGAATATGCCCGAAAGCAATCAGAAGACCTTCAAGAACCACCATAGCCATCAGCATATGAACAGCATTGGCGATAACCGATGAAATCGGCAGAGCAACTCTGGGGAAGTAAATCGACCTTATAAGTTTCTGATTATCAAGAAGGGTTTTGGCGGAGGCGGAGAGGGATGCAGCAAAGAAGTTCCACGGCAGAAGGCCTGTCAGAAGAAACAGTGAAAAGTGTTCAATAGCACCGCCGAAGCGGATAATCTTCGTAAACACAATTGTGTAGACAACCATGCTGAAAAGAGGTTTGAGGAGAAACCACAGAAAACCCAGAAAGCTTCTCTTGTACCGAACCTTCAAATCCTTTTCCACAAGGCTCTTCATGAGAAGCAGTCCACCGGTCATTTTTTACCGATCTTCCTCTCGGTGCCACTCAAAATCCTTTTAATGTTGGCTCTGTGGGTTACAAGGATTGCAAGAGCGATGATGCCGAGGACAATTTCAGGATACACAGGTTCATGGAACAGAATCCCGAGAAACGGCAGGGATGCACCTGCGATCACACTGCCAAGAGAAACCATTTTAAACAGAGCCAGTAGCAGAATGAACAGCCCCAGAGCACAGAGAACCGGATAAGTGGAAAGCACCAGGAGTGCTCCCAATGCAGTGGCAACACCCTTACCGCCCTTGAAGCCGAACCATGGCATAAACACATGGCCACACACAGCCGCTATAGCAACAGCACTGGACAGCCATACTGCGGGAGATGCTGCTGCAGTAACCGCGAGCACAGGAACCGCGCCTTTTGCAGCGTCCAGAAGAAGACCTGCGACACCCGTAGCTGTACCGCTTGTTCGAAGCAGGTTTGTAGCTCCGGGATTGCCGGAGCCATGATCACGAAGATCAACACCCTTGAACTTTCCCAAAAACCAGGAAAACGGTATGGAACCGCACAGGAAACCCAGAATAATGTACAGCGCCTGCTCCATCAGTGCTCACGCTTTCTGTAGACAATCTTCAGGGGAACCCCGTTCATGTTCAACTCTTCGTGCATCCTGTTCTCGAAATAGCTCTTGTAGTTATCTGGAATGAGGTCTGCACGCGAGACAAACACAACAAGAACCGGAGGCGTGTCTTTCACCTGAGTTATATAGAAAAACTTCAGCATCTTCCCCTTTGGGGCCGGAGGCTGTATGGCATTTACAATATTACTCATAATCTTGTTGAGCTTGCTTGTTGAAATAACAATCCTGCGCCTTTCAGCCACCGATTGCACCATTGGAAGCAACCTTCCCATTCCTTTCCCTTCAAGTGCGCTTGTAAAGAAAATGGGTATCCATTTGGCAAGGGGAAATCTCTGAATGACACTTCGGATCCACAGATGTCTGTCCAATCCCATATCGACTTTGTTAACGCAGATCAGTAGGCCCTTACCCATCTCCCACGCCCTTGTGGCAAGTCTCAAATCCTGGGTCGTCGGGTATTCATTTCCGTCAAGAACCACTACAACCACATCAGCACTGCCAACACTTTTCCAGGAACGGAGAGTACTGTAAAACTCTATATCCTCCATCTTTCTGGACTTTCTGCGAAGACCGGCTGTGTCTATAAGACGGAAATTCGTATCCTTCCAGGTGATATAGGAGTCAATTGAGTCTCTGGTGGTTCCTGCCACGGGAGTTACAATATTCCGCTCATCATCAAGAAGACGATTCACAATGGAACTTTTGCCCACATTGGGTCTGCCTATGACTGCTACGGAAATTCCATCAAAATCGGGATTCTCCACCACCGGCAGATCCCGTATAACCTCGTCGAGGAGGTCTCCCACTCCCAGACCGTGAGCGGCACTTACGGGCCACGGTTTCCCCAGACCCAGGGCTGCGAACTCATGTTCCATACCCAGCCGACCCTGGGTATCTATCTTGTTAACTGCAAGCAGGCACGGAAGACCGCTTTTTCTTACAAGTTCAACGGCGGCTTCGTCAAACGGATGAATACCCTCGGTACCGTCCACCAGAAGAATAATGATCTGCGCCTCCTGCATCGCAAGGCGCACCTGTTTTACGATAGCTTCCTGAAAAGGATCATCGCTGCCCGGGGAAAGACCTCCGGTATCAACAGCGATAAAATTAACACCGCTCCACTCTCCGGTACCAATCTTGCGGTCACGGGTGACACCGGCTTCGTTATCCACAATGGCGGTTCTTCCACCGATAAATCTATTGAAAAGCGAAGACTTGCCTACATTCACACGGCCAACAATGGCCACTACTGGCAGATCCATGCTGTAACACCTCCTGATTCTGCAAAATATTGAAGGGGAATATACTTTCAGTACCCTGTTCCGTGTTAACCGCGGGGTTATATTCGGGCAATCATGAAAAATATGATATTTGCTATTGCTGTCATATCCACACTGTTTTCTATGGCACTCACACTCAGCGGCTTTGATCGGGGGCTGGAACATCTCACCCTGGATCTCAGGTTCAATCTTTTCCCGGATATTCACTCGGTAAACGACAGCATAATTATTATCAGCGTGGATGACGCATCTCTGGAATCCATGGACTGGCTGGGGTGGCCATGGCCCAGACAGATATGGTCTGACATGACAGCTTTCCTCTTCCAGGCCGGCGTAAAAGTTGTCTACTTTGATATTACCTTTTCAACCAGTTCAACCTTCTCCGCAAGTGAAGACAGTGTGTTCGGCGCAGTGGCAGGAAGCGGGAAAACCGTTTTCATAACAGGCCTTGGCCGCGATGAAGGCCAGCCGGTACCGGGAAATGCAGTTATAGATCTTCAACTGCCACCGGGGAACCTTGCTCCTTTCAGATTTACTTCACCTCCTGTGTCTCAAATTGCGACAGGTGCCCGCTATCTTGCTTCACCTTATGCCTACCCTGACCATGATGGAATATTCAGACAATTTCCCCTGCTCTTTCCTCTTGAAAGCGGCGCGGTCCCATCCCCGGCACTGGCAATTGCAATGCTCTTTAGAGATGATCATTCTGTTTCCTTCAAAGACGGTACTCTTCTATGGGGAAGTTCAGAGATCCCTCTTACGGAAGACTATGAGATACAGGTCAGATTTGCCGGCCCCACAGGCAGCTACAGAACAATCAGCGTCTCCGATGTTTTCTCAGCCATGACCGGCGACACAACAGCTCTCCGACCATCAACCCTTGCTGGAAAAATCGTAATGGTAGGCTACACTGCTTCAGATCTCATGGATTTGAAACCGATGCCATACTCTGCCAGATGCCCCGGTGTTGAAGTCATCGCGAACACTCTTGACAACATTCTTCAAAACAGGCACGTGGCAACTCACGGCATGGCGATTACGCTGTTAGTGACCCTCTTCTTCAGTATTGCGGTTGCTTCCGCTCTGGTCTTTATTCCAAAGGTAATACCGGCATCTCTTACCGGGCTGCTTGCAATTCTTGCCTGTGCCGCGGTTTGTCTGGCTGCCTTTAACTACTGGGATATCTGGCTCAGGGCAGTGCCGCCGCTGACATCAGGCATACTTACTCTGCTTGGCGGATCTGTTGTTGCATACCAGTACGCGACTAAAGACAAAAAATTCCTGAAAGCCGCGTTTTCCCAGTACCTTTCTCCCGCTATCGTCTCTCTGGTGGCAAAAAACCCGAAGATGCTAAAACTGGGTGGCGAGAAAAAAGTAATGACCGCCTTCTTCAGTGATGTGGCAGGATTCACCACAATAAGTGAAAAACTTGATCCTCAGGATCTCGTAAAACTTCTCAACATCTATCTTACGGAAATGACAGATATTATTCTTGAATCCGGCGGTACTGTGGACAAGTTCGAGGGAGATGCGATTATTGCGTTCTGGGGAGCCCCTGTGGAATTTGAGGATCATGCGCTGAGAGCTGTAACCTCCGCCCTTGAATGCCAGAGGGTACACGCGGAACTCAATACAAGGCTCAAAAAAATGAATTTTCCTGCCCTGAGTACAAGAATGGGTCTGGCCACCGGCTCAATGGTAGTTGGAAACATGGGCAGCAGCAAGAGGTTCGATTACACAATGATGGGCACCGATGTTAACCTGGCCAGCCGTCTTGAAGGAGTTAACAAGGTCTATGGAACACCAATACTGATATCGAATAATACACGGGAATTTCTTCCCGAAAGAGTTATCTGCCGTGAAATTGACATTGTTATGGTTGTGGGTCAGAAGACGCCGGTTACCATCTGGGAACCTGTACTGGAAAAGCCTGTATTCACTGAGCAGTACAGCGAAGCGCTGAAACACTACAGAAACGGTAACTTCCAGTCAGCCCTGAAGCTGTTCATGGATATTGCGGAAGATCCTCCATCGAAAACCATGGCAGCAAGGTGCGGGAAATTCATTAAGGAAGGAACTCCTTCCGATTGGGAGGGGATCTGGGTTCTGACATCCAAGTAACATCTTTCTTTATATTTACACATGTTTTGGATCATGAATAACAAGGAGGAACGATGAGGTATGTAATTATCCTCGTGACGATTCTTGCGGGAACCGTCCCTGCCGGGGATACAGATATTGAGGTGGGTGGAAACGCCACAGTGAAAATCCGTGAGCAGCACATTTTCCCCACACCGGTCTTCTATGCCCGGCCGGTCGGGGAGCTTGCTTTCGGCTCTGTTGTAGAGATTACCGGAGAACAGGGCGACTGGTTCAGCATTGAAGCAGGAAACGGAATTGAGGGCTGGGTTCATACAACGGCATTAACCGGAGCCGTCCTTTCAGAAGGCTCTCAGGGCACCGATGACAGCGACATGATAATGCTTGCGGGCCGGGGCTTTAACAGTGATGTGGAAGGTTCTTACGCATCAGGCAAAGATCTTCCCTGGGACGAAGTTGATGACATAGAGAACATCACTGTGGAACCGGAGGATCTTGAGACTTTCCTGGTTGAAGGCCTTCTTATTGGGGATCTCATTCCCCGGGGAGGAAGATAATGACCGCAATACTCCTTATCACAATGATTGCTTTCGGCCTTGGAGACATCACAGATGTACTGGAAAGCGATGAGCTTGAAAGTGCTGTTACTGTCTACCAGGCTTTTGACGAAGCCAACCGTGAGATTACTGAAACAGAAGAGTACTACATCGGCAGGGCTGTCGCTGCCAACATACTGGCTTCATCAACTCCCATGTTCGACTGGGATGCCGTAACCTACATAAACGAAGTGGGAGCGGCTGTTGCAGGCTTTTCTCCAAAACCTTTCACCTACGGCGGCTGGCATTTCATGATTCTGGATAACACAGGAATCAATGCTCTTTCCTGTCCCGGCGGCATAGTACTGCTGAACAAGGGTCTCTGTGATCTTGCTCAAAATGAAGACGAGCTGGCGGCAATACTGGCCCATGAAGCTGCCCACATCGTCCTGAGTCACGGAATTCAATCAGTGGAAAAAGCAAAACTCACATCCGCATGGACAACACTGGGCCACGAAGGCGCAGGACACCTGGGCAGTGATCAGGTGGACGAACTGTCCGAGAACTACGGCGATGTTGTTGACGACATCACAATGAATCTTGTAACACGAGGCTACAGCCGTGATTCCGAGCAGCAGGCTGACAGCCTGGCTGTTCACATTCTGGCTGGCGCAGGGTACGATCCAATGGCTCTGGTTTCTATTCTGAACCGAATGGATGATATGACAGAAAGGAACGGCCCGGGCTTCTGGCAAACACACCCGGCACCTTCCGACAGAGTACAGTGGATCATGGATGAAATCGAAGCCGGATCACTGGCTTCACCTTCCGCTGAGAAAATTGCTGTAAGAACAGCCAGGTTCACCGAAAGATACACAAACGCAGGTTCAACCCAGCCTGCTTCCAGCAGCGGAAGATCCTCCGGCAGTTCGGGAACACCGGCAACCGGTACAGGGAGTCGTACTTCCTCCGGAGGCAGACAGTAATCTTCTCTCTTCTTTTTCTGCTTTTGTCCGCGCCCGGTGTCACAGGGATGATTCCCCATGACCCGGGCGCATTTACTCAGGGGCTTGAGATCCGGTGTGGTTATCTCTGGGAGAGCACCGGTATTTACGGGCAGTCCACATTCAGAAAAACCGATATGGAAACAGGAGAAGTTCTGGACATGCTCAGGCTTCCCGATACCGTTTTCGCGGAAGGGTTTACCTTTCTGGATGATTCCACTGTGTGCCTTCTTACATGGAAAGAACACTCGGCATTCCTGCTGAACCCCTGGACAATGGAGATCAGGGAAGAATTCTATCTGAATACAGAGGGCTGGGGCATCTGCTGCACAGGTGAGTTTCTTGTGCAGAGCGACGGCACTTCTATCCTGCGATTCAGAGACACCGGTGATTTCTCAGTTCGTGATTCCATATCCGTCACCCTCAACGGCAACCCGCAGTTCTTCCTTAACGAACTTGAGTACCTGAACGGACAGATACTGGCCAACCAGTGGCGCACAAGCAGAATCCTTTTCATAAATCAGGAAAATGGTCATGTTGAAAGGTTTATCAATCTCAGCAGCGTTGTCCCTCAATCAGTCGGAGTCCTTAATGGAATTGCCGCAGGAGAAGATGAAACTCTTTACTGTACAGGAAAATACTGGCCGATTACTCTGATTCTGGGTAACCTGTAGGAACACCTGTATTGCCCTGCCTGATGCACTGTGTTATACCTTAGTTTGTTTCCGGAAACAACAATTCCCGCATGAATGCATATCAGAACGAAAGGAGACTCACAATGCTTAAACTACTGTTTGTTCTGCTTCTCATTGCAACCGCTGCTTCAGCAAAATGGATCACCTCAACAATCGACTCCCCTGACGGGGATATTTCAGGTCTCGCCTGGGGTGATGGTCATCTGTGGGCAATGGATGCTGTTTCAGACAGTGTCTACAAGCTTGACCCTGCAACAGGCGACATTATCAGCAGTTTCTACTTCAACCATGCTGCAACAACGGTTCCTACCGGGCTTGCCTACTCCGAGAATCACAATATGGTGCTGTGCGGCGGCTGGTACATCTCCAACGGCTATGTTTACAAATATTCCCCCACCGGTTCATATCTGGGCATGGTGAACATGTGCGGCGGTTGAGGAAATCCTGTCTCGTCGGTGACGGGACTAAGCGTCAGCGGAAACTATCTCTTTCTTTCCTCCAGATCACAGAAAAGAGTTTACCGGTACACACTTCCAGGTATAACCGGCAGACAGCTCCTTCTGTACATGCCTGCTTTCAACAAAACATGTGATATTGCCTTTAATGCTGGAGACTCTCTTACATGGGCAGCCTCGGAAACCAGTGACCCTGCTGTCAAGTGTTTTAATACTGAAAACGAAATGGTTGACTACATCGATATCAGCCTTATTCCCAATGCAAGAGGAATGGCTCTTGATCCGGCAGGATTCCTCTGGATAAGCGATGTTGATGCAGACAAAATTTATCAAGTCGATCTCTCTAATGGTATCGGGGATAGCAACCAGCCACAGGCAGGGCTGAATGTTATTCCCTCTTCGAATCCTTTCAGTGGTGCAGTTACCATTCAGGCACCGGGAATCCACGCTGAAATAACAGTGGTTGATATGTACGGACGACAGATAGAACACGACACCTTCCAGGAAAGCTGGACCTGGAATTCTTCGGCCCCTGCCGGCAACTACCTCTTTATCATCAGAGATTATCAGGGAGCATCTGCGATTCTGGACATGGTAAAGATTTAACAGGCTTCTAACAGGAAACACCGGAGCATCTGCCCGGTGTTTCTTATCCCGGATATCCGCGTTTCTCGCAACGAAGTCCCTGAAACGGGGCATACTGGCCTTGCCACGTTTCTGGTAACGAAGTCCCTGAAACGGGGCATACTGGCCTTGCCACGTTTCTGGAAACTCTGTATCTTTCCTGTATCTTTCCCGCAATTGAGAATTAAGTCGAATTCGAGGAGGTGCGCTGTGCGCAAGGTACTGTTAGTGTTGTTTATCATAGCAGCCGCAGCATCAGCCAAAGCAATAATAACAACCCTGGATGCTCCTGATACCAACATATCAGGACTTGCGTGGGGTGACGGTTCGCTCTGGGCTCTGGATGCTGTTACTGATTATGTCTACGAACTTGATCCTGAAACAGGTAATATTATCAGCAGTTTCTACGTCTATCATCCTGTCACAATTACTCCCACAGGTCTTGCTTACTCCGAGAACCATAACATGGTACTCTGCGGAGGCTGGTATAACACCAACGGTTATGTTTACAAATACTCACCCACCGGCTCGTATATTGGCATGATAGACATGTGCGGCGGTTGAGGAAACCCTGTCTCGTCGGTGACGGGACTAAGCGCAAACGGCAACTATGTTTTCCTCGGCTCCAGAACCCAGAATAGAACCTACTACTACACTCTTCCGGGAATTACCACAAGAAAAGAATTTACTTACTTTTCCGGATTCAATAATACATGTGACATAGCAATGAATACAGCGGACAGCCTTGTCTGGGTTGCTTCCGAAAACACAAGCATTGCTGTAAAGTGCTACAACACCAGCAACACAATGGTTGATTACATTGATATCAGCATGATACCTAATGCAAGGGGAATGGCCCTTGATCCCAACGGCTATCTCTGGATCAGTGATATTGAAGCCGATAAGATCTATCAGGTTGATCTTACCGAAGGCATCGAAGAAGGCAATCAGGGTGTTCAGGGACTTACTGTAACCCCCTCCGCAAACCCCTTCAGCGGCACTGTTACATTCCAGGCACCCGGTGTGAATGCAACCGTTACCGTGTTTGATATGTACGGTCGTCAGATTGAGAACAACAGCTTCCAGGAATCCTGGACATGGAACTCTTCCGCCCCTGCGGGAAGCTACATCTTTGTCATCATGGATGATCAGGGAAAGTCAACAACCCTTGAACTGGTGAAGATCTAGACTGTTTCAAAACACAATGAAAACCCGGAGTTCTAGCTCCGGGTTTTCTATTGACAAACCGGGATGAGATTCCGATATTACCGCCTCAACGCAGTGCCTCGATAGCTCAGTTGGCAGAGCGGGTGGCTGTTAACCACTAGGTCGGAGGTTCAAGTCCTCCTCGAGGCGCCAGAAAGTCCCTTGATTTTATCAGGGGGCTTTTAATTATGAATTATTAGTGTTTTATGCACTCTTAGTTGACATTAGTTTGTTATCCATCAGCAACAATGCTGCATCTAATAATCTAATTCAAGAGAGTAAACTGCATCGATATACCTTGAGCACCAGTCGCGGTGTAAACTCCAGCAGGCAGTCTTTCTCCGGAGTAACCAACCCCATTCCAGAATCCGGTTCCGTCAGAAATCTCAACTGAAGAAACTTGTCTTCCCAAAAGATCAAACACTTTGAGAATAGTAGTTTCATTGGTGGAAAGAAAATATTGCACTCCCCCTTGAACCGGATTCTGTGAAAGAGTAATGCATTCAGTTTCCGGTAAAGAATCAGTGGTATCTTCTATCCCGAGATAACTGCGATCAAACCACCCGAAGGTTGGGAAGTAATCAATCTGAGGCTCTGTTTCCACTTGGACATACACAATGTACAGATTGCCCTCTTCATCAACCACTCCGTCAATATTCTTAACATCTTCAGGATCCTCATCAATGTAGTCATAGGCAATATGCCAGTCTACAATGACATTTCCTTCAGAATCAAAGACAAGGTTGAAAACTCTATGCTCGAGATAGCCGTCTGTCCAGCATAGATAGAATTGGTCAGATCCAGGTATCTGTCTGACAATAAAATCCTTGCTGGGAGCCATCTCTGGCAGTTCACTGCTTACAAGAATCAGTTGATCAATAAGAGCTGTTCCACTAATTTGATCCAGTTTCCAATAAATGTATTCACCTGAAATTTTCGCTACAATCATTGGATTACCATAGGAATCGGTGGTTAGTTCAGGAAAACGGCCACCGTAAATGTCATCTGGAGTAAAATCAATTAGGGGCACAACAGTGTTTCCATCCAAATCATACTGAATGTACTCATAGGAAAATTTTTCAGGCTCCTGTACAACAATATGCACCCTGTTACCGTCAACAAGAAGCACACCACCGGCGTATGCACCTTCAATCACCCATTCGTATTCAGTGGTAAATCCGGAACCTGGGGCAGGATTCCACACAGAATAAACAACATCGGATCCTTCATTGTACAGAACATGCAGCCTCCCAAGACTGTCTGGACTGCAGCGGATGTATGGATATGGCGTGGATGTCGAAAACAAATATGTTGCAGGAGTGATCTCACTACCGTCAGTAATGCTTCGGATAGAATAATAAATCGGGCTGTAGTCCCTCCAGAAAGTGTAGATGCTGTCAGCAACTACTGATATAGAGTGAAGGGAACTATGAGAATCAAGAGATATCATAGTTTCGGGATAGAGAGTAGTCCCATCCAGAGAAAACATCTTGTAAGCAATTCTTGATTCATTGTTGAAACCAGCCCATATCAGATGAAACCTGCCAAGGTCATCTCGGTAGATATGCTGCTCTGGCCTTGATGTATTAGCGGAATCGGTAGCAAGAAAAGGTTCACTCCAACCCGGACCAACTGTGACGCCCAAATATGTAAGGAGCAGGAGTGCTATCATTCCAGCACCCCGGTTCTTCCAGAGTCATGCTGGAATTGAGGCCATGGTGCATAGCCAGTGGCGCAGGATTCCAGTTCCCAGCAGTGAAGAAGACCTTCACTGGTTCCAAAAACTATTTCAACCTTATTGTCTCTGTCTATGTCAGCGATAGCAAAACCACCAAGGGCAGAAACATCTTCGGGTAAAATGTATGGAAAACTCAGGTTATCATCCAGAGGCTCTCCATCTGAGCCATATGCAAGTAAATTGTAATCACCTGAAAGTTCTGTACTAAACAGAACATCTGCGTCACCGTCTCCATTCAGGTCTCCCAGAGATGCAAGGCTGTTTAATGATCCTTTCACGGCTCCGGGAAAAGCGGTTGGGAAACCGTTAAATGGATCACCAGCATTATCCCATGCCAAACACTGTCTCTCAGATGGCAGAACATAAGTATCAGCTCCAGGTGTTGCTGTCCAGTCAGCAAATACACCCTGAATCAATCGTGCTGTTTGCAAAACATCTGTGTTGGAGCAGGAAACTTCCTCTATAGCCTCACCAGGCTCGATGATCTGAGCCGGGTCACCTGAACTCCCGTTGTAGCTTCTGGCCGAATATCCAATAGACGTAATATCTGCAAGCGTTCCCGCTGCAAGAACAACACTGTTCACATACTCATTCCAGGTCTTTGAGTATACGGAGCTTGATGTAGACCAGTTGTAGACTTCAATGGTCTTCTTCTCCGGTTGAGGTGTTCCACCAGAGGGATCAAAACCTCCGTTGAGATAGATCACGTCCTGGTATGTCTGGCTACCCCCAAGGTCGGCACATACAAGAGAAATTGAATTTCTTGTCATAGGATATCCGAAATTCTTACTGGTTATCGGATCAAACTCATCATTGCTGCTGTCCCAGGAATAAAGATCAAGGCTGTTGCCCATGCCAACGCAAAGCTCTAAACCGGAGGAACTGTACATGTTTCCAACTGCGAATACCTCGCTTGCATCCTCAAGGGTGTATAAAAGATCACCCTGATGACTGATGACCTTAATTTCATCATCACCACAGGCAAGAAGCAGTTCCATGTTCCCGTCTTCGTCAAGATCAGCTGCAAGGGGGTGTACAGTATGCTGAAAGCTCTCTCCCGTAACCTCCCACATTTTGTCTCCGTCAATATCAAATGCGGTAAGTGATGTTCCAGTGAGTGCTACGATTTCCAGCTCAGAATCTGAATCAAGATTTGTCAGTACAGGTGTGGTGGTGATAACTCCGTCAACTGCAATAGGCCAACCGGACTGTGTGGGGTAGGTGTCAACGAGTTGTACGGTTGCTTCAGCTTCGTTATTGCCCCACCAGCTGTCATTGCAGTCTTCATTGAAGTCTACTTCCACCTTGACTGTTACATCAATTGGCATGCTCAGAGAAGAGGGTGTGTACGGGTGTTCATACACCACCGATCCTCTTGAGGGGATCTCATCGCAGTCATAGAGGTAGCTTACGTTCACATTGGTGCCGTGAGATACAGTGATTCTCACATCATACTCATCTGACTCCTGATTACCGTTGTTCTGTACGGTAAAGGTAATTGGAATATCCATACCTGTGACTGTTTCCCGGGGATACTTTGATATTTGAATATCGGCTTCATATATCTCAAGATCGCACTTGTTAGGATATCTTACTCTGTCGCTGATATCCAGAGCAGGATCTCCAAGAAGGTTGAACTGTGCAATCCCTACTTTATAATCTCCACCAAAACTTTCAAAATAATCAATATTTATGGTTCTCGCTGAAGCAATCGCATCACCAAGTCTTCCAAATCCTCGAGCGTAGATTCCTTCAAGAATACCTTTGCCATACCACTCATAATCATTAATCGCTGAAGGCTGAGAACTGGCGAATACACCTGCTACAGGTACCGCTGTATTCTTAAACATCTTCTCCGCAAGACAATCTGACCCGAAATTATATAATGGGGGGATTGGCGGCGCGCCCCAACCATCATAATAGCAGAACTCCCGGTGGGAAGTTCTATCATTGTGTCTCTGAAGAGTATGGTTGTAAGTACCAGATGAACAGCAAAGCTGTAATACGAAAGGCGCAGCATAGTTGATTGAGGGAGTCTGGAGGTTTTGCTCTATCTGATAGTTGTTGAATGTACTGTCCCGAGAGCCCATAGTGTGTAAATCCTGTGGTATGTAGATATCAAGCCACTCAAGACCTGCGCTGAACATATGATATTCACCGTGATCACTGTAAAAAGCTACTCCTGCGCCTTTCTTGAATTCATAAATACAGTCATCTACCCACTCCTCGCTCCAAAGAGTACTACCATCACCTGTGGTGAATTCTCGCCCGTCCCCGCAATAGTTAGTTGAATAATCATACCCCAACCAGTCGGTGAAAGCTAAAGTCCATCCTGTCCCCGGTCCCCAGTCTTTCGGGGTCTGGTATCCGGTGCCATCATCATCTCCAGTTCCTGTAAGTCTAAGAATTCTTCTTCTGTTGTCTACCAAGGGCGCCTGTTGAATTGGATCTTCGAGGTCTATAAGATTTTGTATTAATGTGCTGATAGTGTCTGTCTGAATTGTGCTTCCGTTCTTTACAGAAAGCCTGCCAACCATCATATCCGGGAAATCATTATTGATATCTGTATCATCATTAAAGTAAGCATACCATTCGTCGTTGCCAATATTCTCAATGAATGAAAGACCAATGTAATCATCGTATTCATGAGTGGGAAGGAACCAGTCTTCAGCCGCAAAAGAAGAATCTTCATGATCTCCAATGAGAAGCAGGTACTCGGGCTTCTTAATGGATGCCTGTGACCAGTTATTCCACATATGCTCGGTAAAGTCACGGATAATATCGTCAGTTATGTACGACTGCCCTGAACCGAAGTCAACAAGAATATCACCTGTGGTCACAAGGGCAACATCAAAGCCGTTAAGACTAACCCTGTGATCTGCAAGGTCTTCAATGGCATCCTTGCATTGAACAAAAAGACCGCTGGCGCAGATAATCACATAGTCAGGCATTCTGGAAGGTCCGTTCTCGGGATCAACCTTCCCGAAGTATACAGGAACAGGTACATGTGTCTGCTCAACCTCATGGTAGCCGAGAATGGGAGAGCCGCTGACCATTCGCTGAAAAGCTCCAAGCCCTATGTCGCTCCATACAGCAGAAGCACTGTCAAAGGAAACTGAAACACTGAAAGATGAGACTGTGCTTAATGTACTGTCTGAAGCTCTGTATTGAGCTGGAAACAGTTGTATTTTCAGGAGACGCTGATCACAGATCCTGGTCTCTCCAATAATTCTAACCCTCTCAGCAGGCCAGAATTCATCTGAAAGGTATGCTGTAGAATCCTGTACAAAAGAGTCAACTATTGCCACTGTGCTGTACTGGTCGGAAAGTATCTGTGCCGGGGCAGGATATACAGGGTTTACTGTTTCCTCTGTGATACTCGAAAGCGCAAATTCCAGAGCTGGAGTAACACTGTCGGGAACTGCCACCAGGCAGGTTATCATGGGAAGCTCAGGGTAGCCAATACTGTCTGAAACCGAGGTTCCAGTGAACCTAATGTACCTCAGACTGTCATGCTCAACCATTTCCCATGTGAGTGGAGTTTGAGCTATGAATGAAACATGTGAACTGTCTGCTGCTGTTGTGTGAATTGGTGCTGTATCCGAGACAAAAGCGAAGATAAGGAGTGACAGCATTAAGACCTCCTGATATTCGAATGTTACTGCCAGACTACATTGCTTTGTTGAGAATAGAACCAGTTTCAGCTAGTGTCAAGAGATGGAGTTTGTGATTTACCTTCTACTTAACAATCTCCTTCAGATAACTTCCTGCATAGCATTCTTTCAGTGAGAAGCCTTCTCCCCCCAGTAATCCCCCATCGCTTCAATCTCTTCTATCAATTCCTCCGGTAGTTTCAAAAGATTCAGCATCTGAGTTACTCTTACTCTTGAAATACCGAGTTTTCTAGAAAGGCCAGCCTTTGTAAGGTTCTTCAGTTCCATCTCAAGTGCCATCTCTTTTGCCTGAATGACGGAGTTTCTGAAGGTCTTCTTTGACTTTGGTGTGGGCTTGCTACCAATGGTTGAATTGAACCAGAAAATAGTGCGCTGAGAGACACGGTCGAGGCGCCAAAAGGCCCCATGATTTGCTCATGGGGCCTTTTATTAGTCTTCTTGCTTATATTATTTGCCATTCTTTAGCATTATCGCCAACTGATATATAAACTTCTTCTACAGCTTCACTACCATAGTCGCAGCAGTTACTCCCGCGCATGAACCACTAATGTTGTAGCCACCAGCAGGAAGTTCATTGCCTTCAG
>JAIOSV010000110.1 GCA_021107435.1 Candidatus Sabulitectum sp.
ACATCGGTTCATACTTATTAACCGGGGTTTTCATTTCGTGAAACCATGAGTATCTTATGTCTCTTAGGGAAGAGTTTCATCAGAGCTCGAACCGCAGATGTTTTAAATGAATACGTATTTCTAATGAAAGGGATTGTCGAATGAGAAGAGCCTTAATCGTTGCAACCTTGCTTGCCACTGTTCTTTCAGCGGCAGATGTTGAAATAGGCACAACCGGACCCCCCAAAGGGTTCCCATTCGGCTGTTGAGGCCAGACAGATTTACACCACCAGGTGGTGGTGCTGTCCGGTGAAATTGGAACAGCGATGCAGATCAACTCAATGAAATGGCACAAGAATGCCGCTACACTTTCAGATGCCCAGTGTGAAGGCTTCAGTATCTATCTGGGGCTTTGTGCCGATGATCAGCTTTCCAACAGCTCCTACGACGGAAACTACATCGCAGGAACGAAAACCCTTGTTTACAGCACTGATCCTCTGTTTGTTAATCAGGCTGATGAGTGGGCTGAAATTATTCTGGATGAGCCTTACTGGTACAACGGAACAGACAATCTGATTATAGAGATCCAGTGGGATAACGCTACCCACGACAATTCCTACTACAACCACGAGTGGCTTGCAGGCGATAATCGCTGTATCTTTACTCAGTCTTCTACTGATATTCTTTCCTACAATATGTTACCTCACATGATACTTGCTGGCAGCCTGTCTCTTGAGAACTCAACCTTTGCAGGTATAAAGGTAGAGCTGGGCAGATAAAATAGTGCGGGATCGGCTTTGCCGGTTCCGCATCATTTCTCCCGACCTTCAGGAACAATCCCCATTCAACAGAATAGAGTAAAAAAAGGAGGATGAATATGATTATTGCTTTTTGCTGTTCTATTATTTTCGGATATTCCGGCCACTCTGCCGGAGAAATTATGCTTGACCGCTTTCTGGCAAATGATGGTATGACCTACACTGAGTTCCGTGAGGAATTTGAGGATTTCCGGAGTGATCAGTGGGGAAGACCTTCCTCCAGAGGCTGGCTGGTACGAATGTATGACTGGGAAAGCGAAATACCTGCCATGCGTGGCATCTCAAGGCTTCTTTCCAGGCTTGATCTTTCCCGCGATCAGTATTGCTATCTGGATGCACTGACCTTCTATGTTGAGTTTCATCTGGAAGCTCTTCGTTCAACTTATGGCGCTGACTCAGGCAGAATGGATTTCTTTGAGGCATTCACCGAGGATATGTACATGGAAACTACCGTCTACTTTGCCTTTGAAGAGAGACAGTGGTATCAAAGCGAAATGAATGACCTCATGGCGTGGGCTATGGGCATGGTGAATGACATGCTTACAACAGAGCAGCTGGATGATGCTGGATACATTGTGGAATGGGAATTGCAGGACTGGAATGTGCGGGACGGCTGGTCAGGCTGGTATGACCAGTGGCGTATTGATCCCCGCCGGGACTTTTACTATCCAGGCGGGAGATCAAGGAAATAGACGGGTTTCAGCCCTTTAGAGCATTGCGCATTTCCGTCATGTTTTTCTTCATGTCTCTGTTTGCCACCGCAATTGTTGTGAAGGCATCATCAATGAACTGAAGTCTTTTGATAAGGATTTTGGTAAATCGGAGAAGGATTTTTGCAGTGATTACCGGCTTTGATTCCATCAGTTCCGAGAATTTTTCCCATGTGATAACATAGACAACACTGTCTTCTGTGGCTTCCACAGTCGCAGAGCGAGGGGAACCTTCCAGGAAAGACATTTCGCCGAATACATCCCATTCTGAGAAAATAGCAAGTGGTACAGAATCTTCATCCCAGTTGTCGCTGGCGGTTGCTGAGCCTGTCTTTATAAGAAACATCTCTCTGGAGGTGTCTCCTTTTCGAACAATCTCGGCTCCGGCAAGGAAAACCTTTTTCTCGCAGCAGGAGATAAATTCAGTTCTTTCAACATCAGTGAGTTCATCAAGAAATTTTCTGTGCATGTTACCCTCCCATTTGATTTGACCCTATCAGTAGTTACAATAGTATGAAACAACCCCGAAGAAAAGGATGTGAAATGAGAAAGACAATCTGCTTATCTTTAGTTTCCGCTGTCCTTGTACTGTTCGCATGTGCAGGTGAGCAAGGCTCGCCTGCAGAGCAGGCAGGTGTTGCAACTCAGGACACTATTTACATTACTGCCATTGATACAATTGGTTCGGAGTTCGGCGAGGAAACGGAGGTTTTTGCATTTCCGGTTGCTGCTGGATATACGCCTGACGGGAATATCGCCGTTCTGGACGCACAGAAAACCCGCTTGCAGATATTCAATCCACAGGGGGAGGAAGTGATGCAGATTGGCCGCAGTGGTCAAGGTCCCGGTGAATATCAGATGCCTATGGGGCTGGCAATCCTTGGAAGCGGGCGGGTGCAAAGCTGGTACGCTTTGATTCAGGTGGTACCTTTATAAACGAGATCAGCGGTTTCTTTCCAATCCCTCCAGTGAGCATCGCAGGTACCTGCGGAGAATCCTTTCTTGCCCAGCATATTGCCATCGACATCGGTAACGATGATGGAGTTCAGGGATTTATTAAGTTCGCAGCTTTCAGGGATTCTTCTGAGCCTGAAGTGGTGTTTGAGAGCTATCCGATGGATATCTCCGGCGGAATCAGCAGCTCAGATGCACAAATTCATTTCGCGGGAGGACTGAGAGGTGAGGTATTTATGGTGGAAGAATCGGATTCTTTGTTCCTGCTTGCAGGATTTTCTGCGACTGGAGAGGAGATATTCAGAATCTCCGAGGAGCGGGACAGAATTCCCCTTACTGAGGAGGAACTGGCTGAGGATCAGCTCTCCATTTCCCTTGTGATGAACGAGGAGGGGAGTACACTTGAGACAAGTAGAGAGCCGGGAACCGATCAGTATCGCAGTATCGTTGAAGGCGTCGGGGCTGATAATCAGGGGAGGATCTGGGTAAAGATGGGAGATACGGGAACACCATATTTCAGAGTTTATTCCCCCGAGGGAGATCAGCCGGCTGTTGCAATACCGGACGAGACCATTTCTGACCGGGCTGATTATTCGATTTCCCCGAATGGTTTTATGGCTTTTGATTCCGATCCCGATGACTGGCCCAAGTTATATCTGCTTGGAGTGAGTGAATGAAATATGATGCAGTGATCTTCGATCTGGACGGTACACTGATTAATAGTATTCCCGACATTGTCTCTGTAGTTAATTCTGTGATAGAGCAGATTGGAATGACCGAAAGAACTGAGGATCAGGTAAAAACCGGAGTGGGTTTTGGAGTTGAGCATCTGCTGCGGACACTGGGAGTTCCTGAACAGTGGAATTCTCCACTTGCCATGGAAGTTGAAGGACTATATGCCCGTCTTAAAAATTCAAAAGCTTTTCTGTATCCCGGTGTGCGGGAAATGATCGCGGAGCTGACCGGAGCAGGGATAGTAATGGGAATTCTTAGCAACAAGCCTCAGAGGGGACTGGAAATATCGGTGGCAAACCATCTTTCTTTTGCGGATTTTAAATCGATCAGGGGATCTGAAATTGGCAGGCCGGCAAAGCCATCTCCTGATACACTGCTGAAAATGCTGGAGGAACAGGAACTTTCTCCGAGATCCGTTCTGATGGTGGGGGATGGCGAGCCTGATGTTCTTGTATCAAGAGCAGCAGGAGTGGATTGTCTGTCTGTACTGTGGGGATTCAGAACCAGAAAACAATTGGAAGATGCAGGAGCCGATCGTTTTGCAGACACTCCTGCAGATGTTGTCAGTGTGATTCTGAAAAGGAATCGATAACAAGCAGGTCTTCAGGTCTGGAAATGAATTCAATGTAATCGGGGGAGACTCCGGGAACAACAATTTCTCCATCAAGTTCAAGAATTATTGAACTTTCAGTGGCATGTTCTATTCTTATAACTTTTCCCCGGGCACCGGTAGCCCACTTTGTTTTGTGCAGAGTGCCATCGAATATTCTTGAGAAGTTTCCGGCGATACTGAAAAAATTCATGGGGGATAAACAAAGAGTATCCAGAAATCCATCATCAGGAGCTGCGCATGGGGAGAGAAGCATTCCGCCACCTGAGTATCTGCCAACTCCGGTAGTAATAGTAAGGTAATCGCCTTTGTAAAAGGGTTTGCCATCGCAGTAAACAGTTGCTCTCCAGTGGGGGGGAAAGAGAGCGGAGACTGCGAGAGTGAGGAGATAACCAGGTTGATTAAATGGAAGAAATCGCCTGCCGGCGACAGTTCTCTTCAGCACAAGGGCATCAAACCCAACACCCGCAGAGTTCAGAAAGAATCTGCTCCCACCGGGCCACACACACATCCCTGAATCAATAAGTTTTGTCTTTTCTGATGCAATAGCCTTTATGCATGAGTCCATTGAAACGGGAACACACCCCATTGATCGCATCCAGTCATTACCGGACCCGGCAGGCAGAAAAGCAAGCACAGGTTTTTCGATCATGGGAGATATTGCAGCAGCAGCGTCTGAGATTGTTCCGTCTCCGCCGAAAACAGCAATTCCGTCAAAACCAAAATTAAGAGCATTGGAAGCAATAAGACGGGTCTGTGCAGGAGCTTCAGTAAATCTGGCTGTGTAATCAATACCCGCAGCTATAAGGGAATTTTCCGTGCTTATCCAAAGCCCTCCAGCGGAACCGCCACCTGCTTTTTTGTTCACAATAACAAGCCACTTCATGTACACCTTCCAAGGATCGGTAATTCCTAGCAGGTGTTGGAGGCTGAGTCAATGGAAATACAACTTGACAAGTTGAATACTGTGGTTAGAATATGCATGCTGTGAAAAACGTAACAGCAATACGAGTTGCGAATGATATCCACGTGATGAAAGGAGCGCATATGATCTCTGAGAAAACTGTGGAACGACTGAGTCTGTACAGATGGTTGCTTGAGATGAGGGTAGACAAGAATACTCTCAGCCTGTTTTCACACCAGATTGCTTCAATGGCCTGCGTGACCCCGGCGCAGCTTCGCAGGGATTTAATGGTTATCGGGTACACTGGGAGTCCTGGCAGGGGCTATCTGGTAAAAGATCTCGCCGAAAGTATTTGTAGTGTTCTTGATGGGGATGAGCCCGCAAAGGTTGCTCTTGTTGGAATGGGAAACCTGGGAAGAGCAATTGTCTCTTTCCTCAGGGGAAGACGATCCCGTCTTAAGGTTGTCGCGACATTTGATACGGACTCAAGGAAGACTGGAAGAGTGATCAGCGGTTGCAGATGTTATGAGCAGGATAAAATTGAGGAGATAGTTGCCGGCAGGCAGATTTCTGTCGCGGTCATCACGGTTCCTTCGGATGTTGCTCAAAAAGTGGCGGATAGACTTGTCAACTCGGGCATAAAGGGAATTCTGAACTATGCCCCTGTGCCTCTTCGGGTACCTGACGGGGTCTATCTTGAGAACAGAGATGTAACAACTGCTCTCGAAAAAGTGGCCTACTTCGCAAGAGAATCTAAAGAAAAGGAATAATCGTATGGGCATTTGCCAGGTTAAAGAAATCATGAGTTTGCATATGGATGCCGGAAGGGATAAGCTGATACCCATTCTGCAGGAAGTTCAAAAAGCGGAAGGCTTTTTGTCAAGGGAATCCGTTGAGCTTATAGGAAACCACCTGAAACTTCCAGTAAGCAAAATATTCGGAGTAGCGACATTCTACAATCAATTCAGATTTGAGCCTGTGGGCAGATTTCATATTCAGATCTGTCGTGGAACTGCCTGTCATGTGAAGGGCTCGGCACCAATTCTTGAATCTCTCGTAAAGGAACTTGATGTTCAACCTGGAAGAACAACAAAAGACGGCTTGTTCAGCCTGGAAGTGGTAGCCTGCATTGGTGCGTGCGGCCTTGCTCCTGTTATCGCAGTGAACGGAGAATTTCATGCAAGGGTTGAGAGCGCTCAGATTCCTGAAATTATAGATTTGTACCGAAAGAAGGCAGTATGACTGAACAGTTTACAATATGCTGCAGCGAGTGCTGGCACACAGCGGAGAATCCATGTCCCAGCATAATAGAATGCTTCACGTCCGGTCCTCAATGCCACCAATGTGCTGACTGTACAGAAAATCAACTGCGGCAGAAGCACAATCTTACAAGGAAAGATGTTTCAATACCTGTGATATTCGTAGGAACGGGAACTTGCGGTTTGGGCGCAGGCGCGGGGAAAAGCCTTGCGGTTGTCAAAAGCTGGCTTGATTACCATTCAATGGATGCTGATGTGATAGAGGTTGGATGTGTTGGTTTCTGCGCGGTGGAACCCATCATCGATATACAGCTTCCCGAGAGATCACGTGTTTCGTTTCAGACAGTCACTCAGGACAAAGTGACAGATCTTCTTGATTCATTCATACTGAAGGGTGAGACTCCAAACGATCTTGTACTGGCTCAGTACAGGTCAGATTTCTTAAGAAACTGGGAAGATATTGTCTTCATGGATGAGCATAAATTCTTCGGCCCGCAGACAAGATGGGTTCTTGAAAATTGCGGTATTATTGATCCGGCAAGCATTGAAGAATACATTGCTCTTGGCGGCTACAGGGCATTCTCTGACACCATCAGTAAAGAGACATCGGAGGAAGTCTGCGAAAACATAGACAGAAGCGGCCTCAGGGGAAGGGGTGGCGGTGGCTTTCCGGCAGGCAAAAAGTGGAAGTTTGCTCTTTCCACTCCCGCTGACGCAAAATACATAATCTGCAATGCGGATGAAGGGGATCCAGGAGCCTTCATGGACAGAGCTGTAATAGAGGGTGATCCACACAAGCTGATTGAAGGTATGGCTATTGGAGCTTATGCAATTGGTGCCTCAAAAGCATATGTGTACATCAGAGCAGAGTATCCACTTGCTGTTGAGAGACTGGAGACAGCAATAAGGCAGGCCACCCGGTGGGGATTGCTGGGGATAAATATTCTTGACAGTGGGTTTGATCTGGAGTTTGTGATAAAAATGGGCGCCGGAGCGTTTGTATGCGGTGAGGAAACAGCACTTATTCACAGCATAGAGGGAAAAAGGGGAATGCCTTCACCAAAACCTCCGTATCCGGCAATCAGCGGTCTTTTCGGAAAACCAACCGTGATAAACAATGTGGAAACTTTTGCCAATGTACCCGCCATTTCTTTAAAAGGGGCGGATTGGTTCAGCGCTACGGGAACAGAGGGAAGCAAGGGAACGAAGGTTTTTGCTCTTTCCGGGAAAATCACCAATACAGGTCTTATTGAAGTCGCAATGGGCACTTCCCTGAACGATATTCTTTTCAAGATGGGTGGTGGTGTTCCTTATGGAAAGAAGTTCAAAGCTGTTCAGATAGGTGGACCTTCCGGAGGATGCATTCCTTCCCAGCATGTTGATATCAAAATTGATTACGAGTCTTTAAAGGAATTCGGCGCAATGATGGGCTCCGGGGGACTCGTGGTTATGGATGAAGATACATGTATGGTGGATGTAGCCAAATTCTTCATGGATTTCATCCAGCGTGAAAGTTGCGGGAAGTGCATCCCGTGCAGGGAGGGCACAAAAAGAATGCTGGAAATGCTTGAAGCAATAACCAGAGGCAGAAGAGGAGAAACCGGCAGGCAGGCCCTGGAAAGGTTTAAAGGCATTGTAAACATGGAGAGCCTGGGGGAAGTAATTAAACAGACCAGCCTCTGCGGCCTGGGCCAGACAGCACCTAATCCGGTTCTCAGCACACTAAGATGGTTCAGAGATGAATATGAAGCCCATATTTTTGACAGAAAATGTCCGGCAGGTGTCTGCACAGGTCTTCTGGAATACACCATTGAAGCGGACAAGTGCAAAGGCTGTACCCTTTGCGCGAAGAAGTGTCCCGCTGAAGCAATCATGGGTGCCCGGAAAAGCCCTCATTATATCATTCCCGATAAGTGTATCGGATGCGGAACCTGTGTTGAAGTGTGCCCATTCGATGCAGTCAAGGTTCAGTAGGGGAAGGTGGAAAATATGAATGTAACGATAAACAACAGAACACTGGAAGCAAGCCCCGGGGAAACAATACTCGAAGTGGCCGCGAGGGCTGCTATTTCAATACCTACTCTGTGTCACATGGAGGGGCTTCCTCCCACAGGAGCATGCAGAATGTGCGTTGTTGAAGATATGGAAACTGGTAATCTTATTCCTTCCTGTTCTCAGCCCGCGTTTGACGGAATGAGGATAAATACCCATTCGCCAAAGGCTCTTACCGCGAGAAGAACCATTGTAGAACTTCTTCTTGCGAACCATCCTGATGACTGTCTTTACTGCATCCGGAACGGATGCTGTACACTTCAGGGCTATTCAGAGGAACTTGGAGTCCGGCAGAGAAGATACAACGGTGAGAGATCTACAAGTGATCTTGATGTTTCCAGCCCTTCCATAGTTCGAGACCCGGACAAATGCATACTCTGTGGAAAGTGTGTACGGGTGTGCGAAGAGATCCAGGGGGTAAGCGCCATTGATTTCCAGGGCAGAGGAAGCGACACCCGCATCGGATGTGCTTTTAAAGAGGGGTTGAATGTTTCCAGCTGCATTAACTGCGGACAGTGCATAATGGTTTGTCCGACCGGTGCCCTCGCGGAGAAGGATGATACCGCCAGAGTAATCGCGGCTCTGCGTAATCCCGACATAACCGTAGTAGTTCAGCATGCTCCCGCAATCAGTGTAACCATAGCTGAGGATTTCGGGATGAAACCGGGTACAGATATCGTTGACCGGATGAATGGTGCCTTGAGGCGAATGGGGTTCGATTACATTTTCCCGACATCCTTCGGCGCTGACCTTACAGCAATTGAGGAAGCCAACGAGCTTGTAGAGAGGATAACCTCCGGTGGCCCGCTCCCTCTTTTTACCAGTTGCTCTCCCGGCTGGATAAAATTTATGGAGGAATTCTATCCGGATCTGGTTGACAATGTTTCTTCCTGCAAGAGTCCTCAGCAGATGCTGGGAGCAGTTATCAAGCGAGTATGGACAAAAGAGAAGAACATTGATCCTCGAAAAGTATTCCATGTCTCCATTATGCCCTGCACCGCCAAGAAGTTTGAATGCGACAGAACCGGGATGCGGAAAGGATCGGTCAGGGACGTTGATGCTGTTCTCACCACAAGAGAATTCATCAGGATGATTAAGATGTTCGGTATCGATCTTAAGCTGGTGACAGGGGAGCCCGCTGACAATCCGTACGGTGAGCGCAGTTCTGCCGGCAAGATTTTTGGTGTAAGCGGAGGGGTTATGGAAGCCGCAATCAGAACGGCTTTCCATATGCTGACCGGAGAAGATCTCCCGGCTCTGGAAGTTAAAGAACTGAGAGGCTTTGACGGCATAAAAGAAGTTGCTGTCTATATTGGAGATCTGGAGCTGAAAGCCGCTGTAGTCAGCGGTCTGGGTAATGCCAGGAAACTTCTGGACAGGATACTGTCTGGAGAGAAAACATATCATTTCGTAGAGATCATGACCTGTCCCGGAGGGTGCATCGCAGGTGGCGGACAGCCGTTCACCTCTGACCCGCAGGTGATAAGATCAAGAATGACAGCACTCTACAGCATTGATTCGGCGGCACCTGCGAGAACCGCTCATTCGAATGTTTCCCTGAAGAAGCTCTACAACGATCATCTTGAAAAACCCGGCAGCCACGCCGCCCACGAAATGCTGCATACCGTTTACGCCAGGAGAGAGGTACTGAAATAGCATGAGCAAGACACCGCTGGTGCAAACCATTCCGAACAAATGCAGAATGTGCTACACATGTGTCAGGGAGTGTCCCGCAAAAGCAATAAGGATCAGCGGCGGCCAGGCTGAGGTTGTTGATGACCGCTGCATCGGCTGTGGAAACTGTATCCGTGTCTGTACCCGAGGTGCCAAGAAACCGGTGGGGTCAATTGCGCAGGTTACCGATCTTCTCAGTTCCGGGGAAACCGTTGCTGCGATTATTGCTCCCAGCTTTCCTGCCGAATTTTCCGAGATATCTCCGGAAAAAGTAGCGGGTATGATAAAGGCAATGGGGTTTTCTTACGTATGTGAGGTTGCCTTTGGTGCTGACATTGTCGCTCATGCTTACAGAAGACTGCTTAATGAGAATCCCGAAAAGCGATTCATCGGCGCTACCTGTCCTGCCGTTGTGAGTTATGTTGAAAAATACATCCCTGAACTGGTTCCTCATCTCGCTCCTATAGTCTCACCCATGGTCGCTGAAGCCAAGGTTGTCAGGAAGCTGTATGGAGAGGAAACAAATATTGTTTTTATAGGACCATGCATAGCAAAAAAAGGTGAAGCTGAGGATGAAACAGGAGAGGATGTTGCTGCTACTCTTACCTTTGCCGAGATGAGAACACTTCTGGCATTAAAAGGCATTGATCCGGAAAAGGTAGACGAAAGCGGCTTCAACCCGCCTACACCCGGACTTGGGACACTGTTTCCTGTTAACAGAGGAATGCTCCAGGCGGCAGATATGCAGGAGGATCTTGTTTCCGGTAAAATAGTGACTGCTGACGGCAGGGACAATTTTGTGGAAGCACTCATGGAATTCGCCTCCGATGATATGGAGGCAAGGCTGCTTGAAGTTCTCTGCTGTCACGGATGTATAATGGGACCGGGTATGACCACAAAAGCACCTATCTTCAGGCGAAGAGCGAAGATAAGTCGATATGCGAGAGAAAGCCTTGAAAAGGTAAATTTCAACGCATGGAATATCGCATCGGAAAGATGTGCCGATATTAATCTCGCGAGAAAGTTTACTCCCTCTGATGAAAGGCTGATGGTCCCCAGTGAAGTTGAAGTTAACCGTATAATGGAGAGAATGGGCAAGTTCACAATTGAGGATGAATTGAATTGCGGAGCGTGCGGCTACGAGACCTGCAGGAAACATGCCATTGCAACATTCAAGGGTCTGGCTGAGAGCGAGATGTGCCTCCCGTACGCAATTGATCAGCTGAAAAACACAGTAGAAGAACTTGCAGTGACTCACGACGAACTGGTTGGCACTCAGGTTGCGTTGAAGCATGCTGAAAAGATGGCTGATATGGGTCAGCTCGCAGCGGGAATTGCCCACGAGGTTAACAATCCGCTGGGGGTTGTCCTGATGTTCGCTCATACTCTTCTGGAAGAGCACACCGAAAATGATGATTTGCGGGAAGACCTGAAGACAATATCAATCCACGCAGACAGGTGCAAGAAAATCGTTGCCGGGCTTCTGGACTTTGCCAGACAAAACAAGGTTACGAGAACATCAATTAATATTCCGGAATTGATACGAAAGGTAATCAGTGTGATTAAACGTCCTGACGGCATCGAACTGGAATTCATCAGTGAAGACATAGAGTCTTTCGCTGATCTGGATGAGGATCAGATGGCACAAGTGTTTACCAATCTGGCAACAAATGCTTTTCAGGCAATGGGTGATTCAGGAAAACTCACAGTAAAAACCGGCGGAGACGCTGAGATGGTTAAAATATCTTTCAGTGATACCGGGTCCGGTATTAAAAGAGAGAACCTGAAAAAGGTATTTGAACCATTTTTTACAACCAAAGAGAGAGGTGAGGGCACCGGGCTGGGACTCGCTGTTACCTATGGTATTGTGAAAATGCACAGAGGACAGATAACGGTTGACTCCAATTCGGATCCTTCGAAAGGATCTACCGGAACTGTATTTAAAGTAGTTCTTCCAAGAAGAGGTCCTGGGAACTGACAAAAGGAGATTAGTTATGACTGAGATAAAGAAAGTACTTGTGGTGGATGATGATCCTGATTTCAGAGGTCAGATGGAAATAATGTTTTCCACCAGAGGATATGAAGTTACGACTGCCCCGGGAAGAAAAGAAGCTCAGGAAACTTTCCAGACTTTCGTCCCGGATATCGCTGTTGTTGACCTGATGATGGAAAACGATGATGACGGATTCGTACTCGCTTATCGACTTAAGAAGAGATTTCCTGACTGTATTGTTATCATGGTGACAAACGTTACAGGAGAAACAGGCATAGAATTTCCCGGAGAAGACGATTCCTCCGGATGGATTAATGCTGACGCTGTTCTTTCAAAGCCTGTAAGATTTGAGCAGATAGAAGAGGAATTGAGAAAGATTGAAAGCAGATAAAATGGCGGAAGAAAAAATACTGACACTGCTTATCGTTGATGACGAAGCAGGAATGCGTGCAGGAGTCAGAAGATCTCTCAGGCATTTCTCAATGGAGATTGAAGACACTGCAGAGGTGATAAAGCTGAATGTAGCAGAAGCCGCATCCGGGGAAGAAGCTATTGCCCTCATGGAAAAGGCTTCTCCTGACATTGTCCTGCTTGATAACAAGATGGGTGGGATAACAGGTCTGGAGGTGCTCCAATGGATAAACGAAAAAGATCTTGACCTGATGGCAATAATGATAACAGCTTATGCCTCTATTGAGACAGCCATCACTGCAACGAAAGAGGGCGCATATGACTTTCTTCCTAAACCGTTCACTCCTGCTGAGCTGAAAGTATCAGTAAGACAGGCGGCTGCTCATCTGGTTGCTCTTCGCCAGAGCAGAGAGCTTGAACGGGAAAAGAAAAGGGTGAGGTTTCAGTTTATCAGCGTGCTTGCACACGAACTTAAAGCTCCACTTGCGGCGATAGAAGGATACCTCTACCTGCTTCGTGACGGAACTGGGCTTGATGATCCCGCTGTATACGATAGAGTCGTCGCGCGAAGTCTTCTGAGACTCAGCGGTATGAGGAAACTTATTTACGATCTTCTTGACCTGACCAGGCTGGAATCAGGCCAGAAAAGAAGAGAATTAACTGATGTGGATGTTCTCGACTGTGCCAGAAACAGCATGGAGACAATGGAGCCGGACGCTGACAGGCGCGGCATTACAATTTCTCTTGAATCCAGTGTTGAAGAGGTTGTCATTACCGCAGACAGTGGTGAAATAGAAATTATTTTCAACAACCTTATATCGAACGCGGTGAAATACAACAGAGATAACGGAAGCGTAATTGTTAAGATTGAGAATGAGCGGAAGCTGGTTCGAATATCCGTTTCCGACACAGGTATTGGAATGTCCGGAGAAGAAATGGAGAAATTGTTTGGAGAATTTGTCAGAATAAAGAATTCAAAAACAAGAAACATTCTTGGCAGTGGTCTAGGCCTTTCCATAATGAAGAAAATAGCTTCACTTTACAACGGGAATGTAACCGTTGACAGTACTCCGGATGTTGGTTCCACATTTACAGTAACACTGGGAAAAAAGATATAGGAATGCTTTTATGAAGTGCTTAATCTCATTGGTGTTTCCTGCCCTTTGCATCGCCGGGAATTATGAGGATCAGGTAAGGGCTCTCAGACTTCCAATGTTTATTGCCTGTGTTTTCCCGGGGTCTGTTCCATCTGAAATTTCAAATTCGAACACAATATCCCTGTCCGGAAGTTTGTGGTAATCCACATTGCCCGGAAGGTTCGAATCATGGAAAAAGATGTTGGAATAGGGTGAGCCTGGATCTCTGTTGTCAATAAGCCACAACTCGCCCTGGAAGGTATCCATAAATCTGAAAAAACCGAAGCCTTTCTCGTGACTCACACATATACCCCTGACGAATGAGCCTTTAGCGCCCCATCTGGAGTAGTCGTCGAGTCCTTTGAACGGAAGGAGATTGGGTACAAGGTAACCTGAAATGTATAGATCAGCTTCATCACGGAGTTCGCGGGATACATTGTCGAAGCCAAGCACCTCCACTCTGCAACCCTTGTTCTGTATGGTGCTTATCACTCTGACAAAATCGCCGTCACCTGTGGCTATCAGAACTTTATCCAGCTTGTCTGACTGGAGAAGAGCGTCAACTGCCAGGTCAAGGTCTACGTTGGCTTTACCGAATCTGGCTCCCGTTTCATCAGTATACCACTTGACTATTTTTCTGATAACCTTGAAACCCATGTCCCTGAGGGCACTGTGAAACCTTCTCTGCTTGTCCCGGTATTCAAAATCTGTTCTTGCTCGAACTTCATCAAAGCTCACATAGGCGTTAAGACGAACAGGTCGAGCTCCATTGCGGCACGCAAACTCTCTAAGCACTTCGTAGCGCATGCCGTATCCACCGTTCATGGTCAGATTAGAAACATCAACATAAACCCCTACCCTTGTACCGGCATTACGGTCGGGCATAATATTACCTCCATAAAGAAACACAAATCAAAACAATAAACTCTTTCGTGCGGAGTGGAATATAAGTGAAATATCTTGAATGGTTACAACAAATCGGATGCGACTGCGGGAAATTGGAGCTTACCGAAGAAGAGGCGAAAAGGAAAGCTTTGCCATTGAAGAATCCCGGCTCTGTAAGGATGAAATCCATCAGGAGGATAGTGATTCACCACTCAGCCACAGAAACCGGGAACGCGGCATTCTTTCGAGCACTACACACTGTTATCAATGGCTGGAACGACATAGGGTACCACTTCGTTATTGGCAACGGTTCCTTCAGTGATGACGGAGAGATTGAGGAGGGGCGCAGGCTTCCATTCAGAGGGGCTCACGCGAAGGGCGGCAATGAAGACTCAATCGGTATCTGTCTGGTGGGCGACTTCAACAAAAAATCTCCCTCAGATGCCCAGATGGATTCACTTGGGCTTCTTCTGAGCAGGCTGATTGCGGAGTACTCTATCAATAGAGACTCAATAACACTGCACAGGTTTATTCACGGGTCATCGACAGAGTGTCCCGGGAAAAATATATCTCTAGAGAGTATCCTGTATATCGTTGACAACAAATAGGTTGAGGGAAGCCTTGCCAGAAGATGGTGCTTGTTGTATATATCGGCTTCGAAATGAAGGAGTGGTTTAAATGGCGATTGTACTCACGGTTTTACATTCGATAGTATGTGTTCTTCTGGTAGCAGTTGTTCTGCTTCAGAAGTCAAAGGGCGATGGTCTTTCGGGTGCTTTCGGAGGCGGTGGAGCACTAACAGCTTCTTTCGGCAACAGGGGCGCGGCCAGTTTGCTCAGTAAGGCTACAACAGTTCTTGCTGTGCTTTTTATGGTGACCGCATTTCTTCTGGCGATATTTTAAAATGATCAGTGCCGGGGTGGTGGAATTGGCAGACACGCTAGGTTAAGGACCTAGTGGGCAATAGCCTGTGCGGGTTCAAGTCCCGCCTCCGGTACCATTTTCATAGAGACTGGGAGCCTTCGGGTTCCCTTTTTCGTTACATGCTTTCTTCTTCTATGAAATTTATGATCTCTGATACAGTATCGTCCGTGATATTCATGGAAGTGAAGAGGATTATTCCATCTCTGGAGATCAGGAATATTGCGGGAACTGAGTGTACATTGTAGTCATCCGCAGCATCTTCTCCAAATACCAGTACAGGAAAATTTATACCAAGAGAGTTCAACCTGAACCATGGATCAGCAGCTTCCCATATAGAGATTCCTACCGCCTGGACAAAATCAGGATAATCATCAGTAATGGATTTCAGCAGACCAAGAGCTGACAGGGAGGAAGTATCCCATGATGAAAAAAAGCAGAGGAGAAGAGTTCTGCCATTGAAATCTGAAGATCTTCTCGCAAAGCCATTTTTATCTGAAAGAAAAAAGCCCGGGGCAAGCTCACCGGTTTCCAGAAGGGATCGCCAGGGAAGATTCGCGAAATCATCTGGAATTGCAGGAACCGCAGACAGCGGGCAGTCAAGTCTCAGACCGGAAATTTTAAGAAGCTGCCCACCGGGCATTGAAGTTGGTCCGTAGTACTCTATCCTTTCAACCGCCCTTGGAAGCAGGTCTTCCATCCCCAGAAACCATACAGCTTCAGTACCGTGAGCATTGTTATAGAAAACATGAAAAACATGGCACGGTACACCGTCAGATTCAGTTGGGAAGAGAACCGCTATTGAGTCAGCGAGTATCTCATCATTAAAGGGATCGGGAATCACATACTCCATCATAATCGAAGCGGGGGGGAAATCAAATATATCCTGAGTAAGTATGTTGTAATCAGCACTGTACATCACAGAAGCATTGTGATCAACATAGTACACACTTTCTGCGGAAGCGATAAAAGATGATGGAACTTCGAGATCTCTGATTGCTCCTTCTCTTATCAGGGTTGTGAAACTGTGATACATCAATGGATGACGCAATCCCGGAGTATTACCAAGAGATGTTGTGCCCTGAACCTCAGGTATTATGTTTGATAGCGCCCCTGTGCCGCTGAAAGCAAAACTGTATTCAATGGAATTGATGCTGGAAAGAATTGAATCCGATTGCGCAAATATCCTGTAAGGATCTGCTGAATAATCTTCCATGGGATTGGAAAGAATGAAAAGGAAAACTGCAAGCAAGAAAAACCTCCCAAAGTTGTGTAATTTCGTTCTCAATATACTTCTGTACATCGTGATGTGCACTGTTCTCTTCTCCTGCTGTGGTAGTCGGGAAGCTCCACTGGACCCTTCAGCACTTTTCTCAGATGCCGGTGAAGCATACAGCAGGGGTGACCTTTTCACCTGTCGAGAGCTGCTTATCAGAGTTACTGCTCTTGACCCGGAGAACCCCAATGTCTGGAGAAACCTTGGAACAGTCAGCCTTGATCTGGGGTTGTATGATGATGCCGTTACAGCCTACCTGCAGGTTATTGAGATTGATTCCTCGAGGGTCGATGTTTTTACGGATATTACAGGGGCTCTTCTGGGGGCAGGCAGGGTATCAGAAGCTCTTCGCGCAGGGCAGCTTGCTGTTCAGCATACTCCCGAAGACGGTCTGGCCTTCAACAACTACGGAATGGCTTTGATGGAGAGTGGTAACTTTAAAGATGCAGCAATGTGTTTCAATACCGCTATCAGGCGAGAACCGGGGAATGCCTCTGTTCTTTACAACTGTGGCAGAATCACTTTGATTGCCGGAGATTCCGAAGAAGCGTTGATGCTTTTTCAAAGCGCGAGTGCGGCAGACCCGGGATTTCTGGCACCGCAACTGGAAACAGCCAGAACACTTGGGATTCTTCAAAGACATATTGAAGCGGAAGAAAAGATTTTATCGGTTCTCGCAAGAATCCCGTCCGATCCGGAGGCTCTGAATATCCTTGCTTTCTCATATTCATCGCAGGGCAGGCTGGAAGAAGCTGTTTCTGTGCTGGAATCACTACTGGAGAGCAATCCAGGTGATCTGCACAGCAGACTTGGGCTTGCGGAGTGTCTTTACAGGAATGGGGATTTCTCGGGAGCACTGGAAAACTATCAGATGTTTCTGGAAGGCCTCAATGACACAACCGGAACATCCGAGATAAGGTTAAGAATTCATGAATTGGAGGTTGTTTGTGATTAAACCACTTGTGAAAACAATAGTAGTAGGTGAGATTCAGACAAACTGTTATGTGGTGAAATGCCCTGGAACAGGGGATGTACTTGTCATAGATCCCGGGAATGATCATGCAGTAATAGAAAGGGATCTCAGGAGAATCAATTCCATAATCTATACTCATGGTCACTTTGACCACGTTGGAGGGGCAGCCGGGCTGATTCGGCGTTTTGCCCCGGAGACAATGATGCATTCAGCAGATATTGAGATAATGGCTTCAGCTGCAATTCATGCACGCGAGTGGGGCTTCGTGATTGAGCAGCCTCCACCGGCTGATAGATTGCTTGAAGATGGAGATTCAGTGAGCGTTGGGAAGCTCACTTTCCGCATAAGACATACTCCTGGTCACTCCAGGGGTTCTATCTGCGTTGAAGGACACGGTCTGCTCTTTTCCGGTGATACGCTGTTTGCGGGTTCCATCGGCAGAACCGACCTTCCACAAAGTTCTCCGAAGAAGATGGAAGTTACATTGGAACGGATTGTTGCACATTTTGATCCCGGGCTTGTTCTATATCCCGGACACGGTCTTTCTTCAACAATGGGAGAAGAAATCAGGAATAATCCTTTTCTCAGATTTTAGTGACCACTTGCACTATTTTCTGAGACTCTTAATAATTAGTTGTGGAATATGTATTTCAGGGAGGAGAGTTTTTGATCTCGGATGTATTGATGGAAAAGCTGAGAAGGGCAGAGAGAAGGATAGCATTTGTTGCCACTCAGACCGTGGGGGTAATGTCATCCGAGCTTACCGAGGCGCTAAAAGAGATCAGATTCATTATAAGTGCTCTTTCTCCTGAGGAGAATAAATCCAATGACGGCAGCATTACTGTGCTGTTCGTTGATGATGAGGAGATTATCCGCAGGATAGGAACACAAATACTTACAAGAGACGGGTACAAGGTGCTTACCGCCAATGATGGAATTGAAGCTCTTGGCATTTACGAACAGAACAAGGATACGATAAAATGTATTATTCTTGATCTTGTAATGCCAAGATTGGACGGTATGCAGACTTTCAGACAACTAAGGCGATCTGCTCCTGATCTGGGCATTATCCTGACAACAGGATATGGCGAAGAAGAGATCAGAAAACGATTCGGCGGTCTTAAACTCCAGGGTTTTCTACGTAAACCATTCAGTGCAGGTTCTCTTTCAAAAATGGTAAAGAAGGCTATTGGATTTACAGATGAAAAAGGATAAACAATGTCCACTATAGAGTCAAACAGCAGAATATCAGAGGGAAAATCTGTTTATGAGCTACTCATGCATAATCTCAGTGAAGCCGGGATTTGCGCGCTGGTGACCATCAGCGAAACAGACAGAATTATAAAGATTAATAAACTGTTCTGCGATGTTCTGAGAAAAAAGCCATCGGATCTTCTGAGAGATACCGCGGAGAACGTGCTCAAAGAGCTTATCGAAACTGGTATAAGTGTAAATACACAGCTTGCTGAGATGAATGGTGTTGCCTACAAGGTATTTTCCTTCAAAAAGCCTGAATCTGACAATGACACGGAAGATAACGAATATCGAAGAAGAATAAACGACATGGATGATATATACGTCAAGGTATCAGCAGACGGTAAAATTCTTGATATAACACCTTCTGTGTTCGAATTCAGCGGTTTTTCAAGAGATGAAGTTCTGGGTACATCATTGATAGACTACTTCTCGGATCCCGTACAGAGGGATGAATTGCTTTTCAAGCTTGGCCAGGAGGGGAAGATAAGATGTTTTGTGATTGATTTGCTCAGTAAGGATGGAGAGACATTTTCTGCCCGCGGTTCTATGCATGTTGTTTTGGATGACGCTGGTATTCCTGCCTGTTACGAGGGGATTCTTTCCGATATCAGCGAAGAACAGAAGTTTGCCAAAGAGCTTCTCAAACAAAACATATTCTTCAGGAAAGTGGTGGAGAGTGTACCGGATGCTGTTGTCTCTATTGACACTGAAGGTTTGATAACCGGATGGAACAAAGAGGCTGTGAAACTGTTTGGCTGGACTGTCGAGGAAGCTATTGGTCAGCCTGTTGATAATCTTGTGAGTACCGGCACTGAGGAGTATAAGATATCTTCAGAGGCAGTAATTGGAGGAGAGATAATCCGGGGTCTTGAATGTACCAGGCGCGGGAAAAATCTTGCAGAAAAGAAAGTGTCGGTCTCGGTTGCACCAATAATTGTTGATGGAGAAAGCCAGGGAGCAGTTGGAGTTTACACAGATCTCTCGGATCGGGATTCTATTCTTGAATTACTAAGAGAGAACGAAATAAAATTCCGAACAATTACTGAATCAGCTCAGGATGCTGTGATTATCATTGACGCGTATAGCTGTGTATCATTCTTTAATTCCGCAGCGGAACTGATGTTCGGATATCGCAGATCAGAAACAATAGGGAAGGAGCTTCACAAGCTGATAGCTCCGGAAGAATACTGGGAAATGATTGAAATGGGTTTAAGCCAGTTCAGAAATACCGGTCAGGGAATGATGATTGGACGGGTCGTTGAAACAGAGGGAGTACGCAAGAACGGAACTGTCTTTCCCGTTGAACTTTCTGTCTCATCATTCTTCCTCAACGATTCATGGCATGCAACAGGGATATTGAGGGACATCTCTGAAAGAAAAAGGATCGAGCTGGAGCTCATTGAGGCTCGTGAAGGTGCTCTGAATGCTACAAGAACGAAGTCGGAATTTCTGGCAAATATGAGCCATGAGATAAGAACACCCCTGAACGCTATTATCGGCACTAATGATTTGCTGTGGAATACCGATCTGACATCTGCCCAGAAGAGTTATCTGAGAGTCAGCAGAAACGCAAGCGATAATCTTCTTAGTCTCATTAATGATATTCTGGATATTTCGAAAGTTGAGGCAGGAAAGATTGAGCTGGAGGAAATCCCATTCAACCTTTATGAAGATATTGAGAAAACTTGCGAAACTCTGGCATTGAGAGCTCATGAAAAAGTGCTTGAGCTGAACTGCAGGATACATCCCGATACACCTCGATGGGTAATGGGCGATCCATCCAGATTGAAGCAGGTTATTACTAATCTGATTGGAAATTCAATAAAATTCACTGATAAAGGGGAAATTACAGTTGAGGTAAAGCCTTTTGATGAAGATAAAGTAAAATTCTCTGTTACTGATACTGGAATTGGCATTCCGGAAGGCAAAGTGGAAGCGATATTTATGAGTTTTACACAGGCGGATTCGTCACACACCAGAAGATACGGCGGAACAGGACTGGGGCTTGCAATCAGTACCAGGCTTGTTGAACTCATGGGTGGGGAAATATCAGTTAAGAGTGAAGTTAACTCTGGAAGTTCATTTTCTTTCTTCTGCGATCTGCCGGAGACAGATTTAATGGATATAAATGATCGATCTCTGCCTCCGGACATTTCAGGCAGAAGCGTACTTGTTGCTGATGACAACAGAGGTAACAGAATGATTCTTAAGGAACTTCTTGAAGGATGGGGTGCCGTTGTTGACCTGGCTGACTGTGGCGCTCCCGCTTTGAGAATGCTTGGAGATAGAAAGTATGATACAATTCTTCTTGACTACATGATGCCTGATATGGATGGATCCGAGGTAGTCGATTACATGAGACGAGATCAGATCAGTACTGACAGTGTGATAATGATGCTCACATGCGATGACAGCAATTCCCTCATCGAAAAATGCAGATTATCAGGCATTGACCGTTTCCTTTTTAAACCTGTGCGGAGAGCCGAACTCAGTAAGCAGATACATGGTGTCATCAGTGGTGTCGCTTCAGAAGCCGAATCTGATAAATTGTCTCCGGATACTGAAACCAGCATAGAGAAAATGCATCTTTCAGTTCTTCTTGCTGAGGATTCGCCGGACAACAGATTTCTCATTATAAAGTACGCTGAAGCTTTTCCCTGGGAGATTACCATTGCCGAGAATGGACAGGAAGCGCTTGATCTATACTTACAGAAAAAGTTTGATCTCATATTGATGGATATGCAGATGCCCGTCATGGACGGGTATGAAGCAACAAGATCCATTAGGGCTCATGAATCCATATCCATGGGGGGGCATACGCCTATTGTCGCTCTGACCGCTCATGCGTTAAGGGAAGAGGTAAAGAGGTGTCTTGACGCCGGTTGTGATGTCCATATTTCAAAACCGGTGAGAAAGAAGAATCTGGTGAAACAACTGGATGAATTACTGAAAATCATGGGTCCCCGAGAGGGTTTTCCGGAGCTGGCAACTGATGTTCAGGAAGGCCGGATTGAAAAGATTGAGCCTCCTGAAGATACAGCGGAATCCCCCGATAACTATCCCCGGGGGCCGATAGCCTGTGTTCCAAATGATCTTGAACCACTCATCTCAGGATATCTGAAAAACAGACGGGGAGATGTGGTAAATATCAGGCAGCATGTGCATGATGGTGACTACGCAGAGGCCCAGAGACTCGCGCACAGCATGAAGGGTTCCGGAGGTGGATACGGTTTTGATAAAATCACTCAGTTGGGAGCTGCAATGGAAATCGCGGCCAAATCTCAGGATGGTGTAAATATTCTTTCGGGTATTGATGAGCTTGAGATTTATCTTGATACTGTACGAATAGAATATGTCGACGAAGAATAAAAAAGTACTCATTATTGATGATGACAGGGATACCAGACTGCTGCTTTCCCACATTCTCGGGAGAACCGGATACATCACTGAGACTGCGGAGAGTGCTGCTGCTGCCATGAGAATACTTCAGGGCGGTGAAATCAGCTGTATCCTACTTGATCTTCTTATGCCGGGAATGAATGGACTGGAATTCTGCACCAATCTTCAGTCAGACAGGCTTCTTTCCAGAATCCCGGTTATTATGATAACCAGCAGGGCTGATGATGAAACCAGACGTGATGCACTGAATGCGGGTGTAGCAGATTTTGTACCAAAATCGGATCTGAACAGAAAAACACTTCGGGCCAAGGTGAAGAAGGTTCTTGACAGAGCAGAGAACTGGAGCAGACTGGATAATCCCGCACCTTCCGCGCGGTTACAGGATTTTCAGGGATTTATTGAGTTCCTGAAGGATAACTCCGGCTTATCATCAGAAGATACTGTCACTCTCAGTTTGTCCCAACCCAGAGACATGTATAAAAAAGCCTTTGATGCCGGTCTTGACAATATTGAAACTGCCAGGCTTCTTTCATCTTATCTTCATCTCCCCAACTACCCGTATCTTGATCCTGAATCGGTAGAAAGCGATATTCTGCCTGCGGCGTTTTCAAGGGCCCACAGAGTTCTCGCTCTCAGGGAAAAGAGTGAATTGCGCTTTGTTCTCTCCAATCCCTTCGAGCCACAACTGATTGAAATGCTGGAATCGCTTACAGGTAGAACACCATTGCTGGGAATCACCTGTCCTGATTGTATTGATGCTTTGCTGCGCAAGGAAGAATCTCAGGGATCGGATTCCACATTCGCTGATATCGGAGAAGAAGAGGGCGAAGAAAACACAACCGAAGATGAAGCAACTGATTTTACCGGTTCTATCGAAATCCAGGAGAAGCCATCTGAAGACGATATCAGAAAATTCCCGATAAGGTACATATCAGACAGCATTTTATTTTCAGCCGTCGCCGAGGGAGCAAGTGATATTCACATTGAACCCAAAACTGATAAGGTGCTTGTGAGGTTTCGTGTTGATGGTGACATGAAGGATATGTTTACCCTTAAGAAGAAGACAGGTGCGATTCTGATAAGTCGCTTCAAGGTTCTTGGCGGTATGGATATTGCCGAAAGAAGAAAACCTCAGGATGGCATGGCTGAAGCGAAAATCGGAGGAAAACCTTTCAAGATGCGTTTTGCAACAACCTCCACACCCCAGGGCGAAAGTCTCATTGTAAGGATGCTCGACCTGTATGCAAAACCCCGCGAGCTCACCGAGCTTGGTATGACGGAAGAACAGTCCAGAGATCTCTATGAAGTCTCAAGTCAGACAAGTGGAGCCATTATTGTTGTGGGACCCACGGGAAGTGGAAAAACAACAACTTTGTACAGCATGATATCACATCTGGACATCAGAAGCAGAAGTCTTATAACCATAGAGGATCCGGTTGAGTACAGGATCCCGTATGCTAATCAGCAGCAGGTTAACGAGAAAGCCGGAGTCACATTTGAAGCTCTGCTGAAATCAGCTGTCCGACAGGATCCTGACATTGTTTACCTTGGCGAAATCAGAGACGCTTACAGCGCAAAAACATGCATTGACCTTGCCAGCACCGGTCACCTCACCATGGCCACTCTGCACAGTTCAAACACATCTACTGCTCTGTTCCGTCTTTCCCGTCTCGGGATATCAAAAGAGGATTCAGCAGACAATCTGCTTTGTCTTCTGGCACAGAGACTTCTTAAAAGTCTTTGTCAGAAATGCAGAAGGATGAAACCCACTACCCCCGAAGAGAGAAAGAAAATTCTTCCCTTTACTGACGATATTCCCAAGGAGTTACCTCATCCGGAAGGATGCCCCAGATGTAATTTCACAGGTTACGCCGGCCGGCAGGGTGTTTATGAACTGATGAGGTTTAATCCTGCCGTAACTGAGATTATCAAGAAGGCGGAATCTGTTCCCGCAATGCGAAGAGAGCTGCAGCAGAAAGCCGGTGTTTTTCTCATCAGCGACCATGCAATAATGAAAGTACGACAGGGTCTTCTGGCGCTTGATGATGTGTACAGGCATGTTCTGCTTGAGGAACTGAGATTGACAGGAAGAACAGATAGCGAACTTGACAGCGGAAAATCAATTGAGAACAACGACGGGAAAAAGAAGATTCTTCTTGTTGATGACGATGAAGATTTCAGAAACCTTGCTTCAATCCTTCTGGAAACTGCTGGCTATGATGTCGATCAGGCCACTGATGGAGTTGAAGCAATTGTTACACTAAGGACAAGTAATTACGATCTGATACTGTCTGATATTGATATGCCGGGACTTGACGGGTTTACAATGCTTCAAGCACTCAAGAGCAAGAATATGGATACTCCTCTTATTTTTCTCACTGCCAATGACAGCATGGACAAAGAAGAGAAAGGATACGAACTTGGCGCGCTGGACTACATAAGAAAACCAATCAGAAGGAAAATGTTTCTCACAAGGGTGAAGAGATCCCTGGAATCAGAGTGATTATAAATGGTTTTCCCACTCAATACTCATTATCGGAAAACCTCCTGTAATAGAGGGGAACACATTTCCATGTCAGCTGTTATGTTAGACTGTAACACTAATTTCATTCACGTTTTCTGGAGGTTGCACTTATGGTGTTAATGCTTTTTCTCTCAATACTGGGATCCTGGGTTTCTCTTGGAGGAGATTATTCTTCTGTCCCTGAGATAACAGTGGTTGAAGCGAACGAAAACCACGCGATTATTCAACTGGATCTAACAGGATACAACCTGGAGCACTTTTTGCAGTACTCCCGTTATAATGTTGACGGATACGTATGGGATACGGATATTCAAGTGGGCAATCCTGAGTTTCCCATGATATCTGTTGTTATAGGCATCCCGGCGGGAACAACTCCTTCCCTCTCTCTTCTAAGCGCGGACTGGACTTCTGCGGGAACCGGCACCCCTTATCCTGTTCAACCCCTCCGCACGGATGATGATGTAGAGCCATTCTTTTTCGTGGATATTTCCACCGATCTTCAGGGTGTGTATCCGTTGAATGCAGTCAATCTTTACCAGCAGGGCAACTGGGCTGGAGTAAACACAGTAGTTCTTCAAATGAACCCGTTTACCTGGGATGCTTCAACTGGTGAATTCCAGGTCGCTTCTTCCATGACTGCCAGAGTGGATTTTCATGGAAACAGAAGCCATCAGGTTTCTGTAAGGCCTGAGGTTGCAAGCATGCATCGATCAAGAATTGTAAACTATGACGCTCTTGACATCATGGTGGATTCTTCTCCTGTATCCATGGACGACGATGTTTACATATGCGTGGTTCCACCGGAAAATCTGGAATCTGTTACCCCGCTTCTTGCAATGGTCAACTCCCTCGGCCACCATGTAAATATTATTGAGATGGAATCCGGCAGCTCCAGTTATTCGATAAAAGGTGCCATCACCGGCGTATATCAGGAAGGCATAACCAGATTTGTCCTGATTCCAGCACGCCACGCGCAGCTTGAATCAAAGAACTACGGCAGTTTTGTTGGAGACTTCTATTATGGGTTAATGAGCCCTGACAACTATCCAGATATGGCAGTGGGCAGATACTCCGGCAACTACTCTCAACTCGAGAACCAGACAGCCAAAACCATGTCTTACATAACTTATGTGGGGGAATCCGGTCAGCCTTCCCTTCCCGCAAGTGTTATTTTGGCCGCTCACCAGGAAGAGTATCCCGGTAAGTACACTGAGAACAGTGAAGCAGTCAGAACCTGGGATTATGAACTTGCGGATATTGTCTTTGAGACTGTTTATCCACCAGAGGGCGGGACTCCCGCTCAGGTTTCGACTGCGATCAACAACGGCGTTGGAATAGTTAACTACAGAGGGCACGGATCAAACACAACCTGGCAGTGGACCGGCGGCTGGAACGCGGGTTATATCTATGATCTGACCAACACATATTTCCCCCCGGTTTTCAACGTGGCCTGCAGCAACGGTACACATAATTACAGTTACAACTGTTTGTGTGAGAGCTGGATGGATGCTCCCGGAACTGGAGCCAGCGGCAACCTCGGCGCAAGCTCAGGGTCCAGTACAATAGCCAACAACTGGATGCAGAAATCACTTTTCTGGGAGATCTTCGATGAAGGGAATACTTGCGCAGGTGAGATGTTCGCGGCCAGTCAGGCATATATCATTCAAAATGTGACCGGGGCGGGTCTGAACAACTCGAAAATGTACCACTGGTTTGGCGATCCATCCATGGACATTCCCAACAGCGATGAAAGTGGTGCTCCTTTCGCCATGGATTTTGATGTACCTGCAGCTCTGAATATCGGTCCTAATACTCTTTACATCACCATAACTTCCGATGGATCGCCTGTTCAAGGGGCTGTTGTTACAATCACGGATGGTATCGGCAACCATTCTTTACACACAGAATCTTTCTACGAGCAGCAGATTACAAACAGCTCTGGTGAAGTCTGGCTGAATTTCACTGCTCTTGAAGGCAAGGATCTCTACTACGGCGCAAGATTACACAATTACGCTTCTGTTACAGGAACAATTGATGTTGTTACCACCGGTATTGGGGGCGAAAGCTCTTTTACAGCGGATCTCTTCCCTGTAACACCCAGCCCGGTGAGCGGCAAGGCGAACATCTCCTTTACCGCCCCTGTAAACAGCTATGTAAAGGTCAGCGTTCTGGATATTTCAGGAAGAGTTGTCAGCACAGTTCAGGATGGCCGGTTACCGGCAGGGGCAGGATCAAGAAGTCTTGATGCTTCAGAATTGACCCCCGGTGTTTACTTTGTAATAATGCAAACGGCAGATGCCACATTCACAAGGAAAATGGCAGTTGTCCGTTAACGCAGGGCTTATTCTGCTTCTCACTCTGCTCCCGTTTATCGCATGTACACTGGGAGCAGAGGATGCAGTTACGTTTCCCACATACAAAGAGGGAGAAGCGTCGTTTCCGACCTCTATTGATGTGCCGCCCGTGTTTTCCGGTAATGGAAACTACGGGCTTGTTGCTTCAGGCGATACACTTTATCACATGGAGCTTCGGCACGGTAGAATACACGGAAAAACATTCGCGGGCGGAACAATCAAGGGTCTGGCTGTTGGTACAGGTTCGCAGGCTTTTGCGATTTACGATGATCAGCTGCTCCGTATTGATGGTTTTGATGTTACATCATCATGCGAGTTAACAGGAATCGGAGTAGCCATGACTGTCTGCGGCAATGATCCTGTTGTTCTTCTGGACGATGGCTCACTTGTTCTTCACGACGGAACAGATCTCACTTTCATAGGAAGCTACATTCCTGAGAATCCGGGAATGGCATGCATTCAGGGTTTTCCCGGTATTGTTGTTACTGGATTCTCTGATGGAACAATGATCTCGCTTTCACTGCCATCGTTTTCGGAAATTGCAGCGGAGAAGCTGAATAGCTCTCTGATATTTATGGCAGGAGCCGGGCAGGAGAATCTGATTTTTTCCATTGACGCATGGAACGAGGTGGCAGTCTGTTCACCGGCTGATTTGATTATCCAGGTCATGTTCACCTTTCCTGAAACACCACTATCCGCTGCATCAGATAGTGAATTGTCGTGTGTTTATGCTGTATGCCCGTCTGCGGGCATACATGTATGCCTTTCAAATGGAGAAATTGCGTGGAGGACAGATGAGTTTGGTGGTGCCCCGTTTGTTACTCTATCGGATGATTGCGAGATTGCGCTTGTATCCGAAGGGAATACTGTAACGTTACTGCTGAAGTGAGGGAATTACAATCTCAGCAGTTTCTGAATCTCTCTGTACTAAGAGATTCAACGCGTCCGGTGAATTCTGTATCATCACTTTCAGCGCTTCAGGATGGTAAACCCTTTCTCCATTTATCTCTGTAATGATATCTCCCTCTTCAAGACCGCAATTGTCAGCAGGGGAATTCACTTCAACATCAAGCAGAAGAATTCCCTGAACTGTGGAGAGACCGGAAGTGGCCGGCATGGCAGTTATCCCGAATAGCGGAGTGTGCATACCCGCATCTGAAAGAAGAGTTTCAACCCAGTAATACCAAAGATTGCAGGGAATCAGAGCCATCAGCTCACCTCTGCCGTCTCCAGGGTCAAATGAGCCTGTTACTATTCCTGCGAGTCTGTCATATGAATCGAATACAGGAGCACCCATAAGTTCCGACGCAGGGGGAGAGGCCAGAAGAAGAGCTCCGTCGGAGAGCTGCTCCATGGGAAATGTTCTGATAACGGAAAGCCCTGTAGGATGATTGGCAACAATCATAAGGGCAGCTCCGTTTTCGGGAGATGTGTTTCTTGGTTGTTCAAAAGAAGCAAAAACATCGTCGTGGAAGATAAGCATTGAAAGTCCCATATCCCTGAAGTTCACCACAGAGTCGGGATAGAATCTGATTGCGTTGTCTATTACAAAAATATCGGAGTCTTCGGTGAAAGCAAAAAGCGTAACAGCATGTCCCGGAGATACGGCAACACCGCTGCATATCTCTACGAATCGGTTTCCGTCAGCCATTCGTCCTACAGAAACAGCAGGGGATTCCATCAGGGAGGGGAAGAAACCGGTTGAAACAAGCAATGTGATAATAATGCTGAACATGTTTCTCTTCTAGAAGGTAGAAACAGAGGATGGTCTTGAGTACGCTACAATTGGTGCGGGAGCAAACTGCATTACAGTTTCCTGAACTGCAGCGGTTTCCATACCGGTGTTTCCATAGCTCGATGTGTGTTCACCGGTGAAGTTCTGCAGAAAGAAAACAAGTGCGGCGGCAAAGGGAATAATTGCAGCAATACGCCAGACCGGTAATTTGAAACGAGCTCTGGATGCTATTGGAGATCTGTCAAAGTTCCCCGAGGCAAGTCTCGCCTGAACCGTTTCCATAAGGTTGAATGGGGGATCAGGTTCTTCAAGATTTTTTACCTTTTCGCTGATTGATCTGTTAAAGGACATGGTCTTTCGGCAGGCAGAGCATCCGTTCAGATGGAATCTTAGAAGTTGTTCCTCTTCCGGGGTGGATTCATCGTCAAGAACAGTGTCCATTAGAAAAAGTGCTTCATTGCATTTCATTTCCACATCTCCCATACATCTTCAAGGGAGTGGCGAAGACCTGCGCGGGCTCTGTTTATCCGGGACTTAACAGTTCCAATTTTTATTCCCAGTGTTTCGGATATCTCCTCGTAGGAAAGGCCCTGCTTTTCCCTGAGCATGAAAGGTTCACGATAGTGTTCCGGCAGTTCGTTGATTGCTTCCTCTATACTTGCGCCAAGTTCTCTCCTGCCTTCGCGGTAGTGGGGCGTCATCTTGTGTGAGCCTTTGAGAACCACTTTATCCAGAGAAACCATTGACCACCGTGAGCGCCGTCTCCATTCTTTCTTGGCCAGATTGCTGGCAATGGTGTATACCCATGTGATGAGAGGACGCTCCGGGTCGTAATTGTGTCTGTATCTGTAGACACGGCAAAAAGTCATCTGGAGCTGCTCCTCAGCATCTTCCTCGTTCCCAAGCATTCGGATAAGATGGGAGAAAAGAGGGCGCTGGAATCTTTTAACCACGTGGCTGAACGCATCTTCGTCTCCACCGCAGAGATCTACCATCAACTGCGCATCAGATCGTGGATCCTTTTCACTGTTCTTCAAAACACTCGTCCTTAACATGCTACCTCCGTGCTTCGGCTAATCTAAGCATATCTATCCGGCTGCGCCAGATTTGTTCCAGAGAGGTTGACCCCGAGGGCTCAAATTTGGCAGAATAGACATTATGAAGAATAATACATTTCTCAGAACTCTCTTCATGGTTAAACCCTACAGGGGACGAGTAGCGCTCGCGTTGCTATTTGCGTTGATTTTCGCAGCCTCCAGCGGGGCCACTCTTGCGATGTTACTTCCGATTTTTGATGATGTACTCGGGACAAGAGAAGGTGTAGAGTCCACTCTAAGCTTTGATCAGGCTATGTCGCAAACCATGATGCCTGTTCTGAAAGAATTCAAGCACTCAGTTCTAAGCGGAGATACCTCTTCAGCTCTTGAAAATGCAAAGGATCTGCCGGGAGCCTTCCTTGAAGGAATACACATCTCATCTCCATCTCAGGCTCTCCTCGCGGTTATTGTAACCATTATCTCTCTTATATCCATCAAAAACATAGCTTTCTTTCTTCAGACTTATTTTATAGCTTCTGTGGAGGAGGGTATGCTCCGTGACCTGAGAGTGAAAGTGTATTCACATCTTCTTAAACTTGACCTTGGATATTTTGCCGGGAGTCGTTCAGGAGAGCTGACCGCTCGCATTACCGCGGATGTTGTAAGAATCAAGAGAACAGTAACCCAGTCTCTTATTACTCTGGTTCGGCAGTTTTTCCTTCTGGGTATATATTTTTTCATAACCCTGTGGGTTTCCTGGAAACTGACTCTGGTAACAATTGCGGTACTTCCCCCCAGCATGGTCCTTATACTTCTTCTTGGCAAAAGTCTTCGCAGAAAGAGCCACCGGTCTCAGGAAAAAATGGCTGATTTTGCAAGTTTTCTCACTGAAACTATTACAGGTGTGCGGGTGGTAAAAGCTTTCGCAATGGAAGATTTCGAAAAGAAAAGATTTCTTAAAAGTGTTAATGCCCACAGAAAATATGAGATATCCCTTCGAAGAATGAAGGCTCTTTCCGGTCCAATGACAGAGTTTCTGGGAGCTGTTGCCGCAGGTGTTATCCTCTGGTACGGGGGAAACGCGGTAATAGACGGCACCGGTATGTCACCGGGGAAATTCATGGTCTTTCTCGCGGCAGCACTGAGTATGATGGATCCGGCCAAAGGCATCAGCAAGACTTACGCTTCAATTCAGGCAGGGCTCGCGGCGGGCGAAAGAGTATTTGGAATTATTGACACACTACCCGCCATAGTTGAGTACAGCTCTGCTGTGGTTCCGGAACCGCTTTCAAGGTCTATCAGGTTTGAAAACGTTTCTTTCGGATACAATTCGGAAAAACCTGTACTGAAGAACATCAATCTGGAGATAGTCTCCGGAGAAATAGTTGCTCTTGTGGGACCCAGTGGAGGGGGAAAGAGCACTCTGGCAGATATGATTCCGCGATTTTATGATCCTGATCACGGGAGGATTCTGTTTGATGGGATTGATCTCAGGAAACTGACCATTTCAGGACTTAGAAGCCAGCTTGGTATTGTGACCCAGGAAACTGTTCTTTTCAATGATACTGTGTTTAACAACATCGCTTACGGGGCAACTGGCATATCCATTGATCAGGTAAAAAAAGCCGCAGAGGTTGCCAATGCTCTTGAGTTCATTGAATATATGCCTCAAGGGTTCTCTACAGTTATCGGAGAGAGGGGAGTAACCCTCTCGGGCGGGCAGAGGCAGAGGCTGGCTATTGCCAGAGCAGTTCTTAAGAATCCCCCCATTCTCATTTTTGATGAGGCCACAAGCGCTCTTGACACAAAGAGCGAAAAACTGGTGCAGCAGGCCATTGACGAACTGGTGAAGGGAAGAACATCCCTTGTGATTGCCCACAGGCTCAGCACAATAAAAAAGGCTACCAGAGTACTCTACATAGAGGGCGGCAGGATACTGGAGGAGGGAACCCACGAGACTCTTCTGGCCCTGGAAGGCAAGTATTCTTCTCTCTGGAAGATGCAATTTTAGAATGGCAGGGAATCTTCTGGTAAGGCTTCATTCTCTGGGAGATATTGTTCTTGCGTCAGGTACAGCAGTTTCAATGGCTGAAAGCGGATCTGTGAGTTTTGCGTCCAGGGCTGTGTATGAACCGATAATCAGAAGAATCCCGGGCAACATAGAGCCGATAATGCTTACCGGAGGCTGGAAGGAGCTGAGAGAAGCTTCAGCGGATTTCTCAACCATTATTGATCTGCAGAACAATATCACCACAAAACTGGCATTCGCGGGAAGAAACACAAAAAGATTTTGTTTCAGCAGGAGGCAGAGAAGACAGGTTCTGATTGGTGCCCCGATAACCATTCCATGGCGGGCTGAAGAATATCTCAAAACCTGGTCGGATCACGGGAATCCGTCTCCTGTTCTTACAAGACTGGAAACTCCTCCCGACGGCAGGTTTACAGCAGGAATAGTTGCGGGCGGCAGGTGGCCCATGAAGACTATTCCCTCAGGTGTTGTAACAGAACTGGCCCGTCTATTGTGCGATGTCAAAGGAGCTCAGGTTCTTATCATGGGTGATTCAGAGGACGCTCCTCTGGCTGAGTACATTGTTGAGCAGTGCGGATACCGGGATGTGAAAACAGTGGCTGGCGAGGGCGGGGTATCCAGGTTGATAAGCAGAATTGAGAGGCTTGATCTACTCATATCACCTGATTCCGGCCCGGCACATCTCGCCATGGCTCTTGGAGTTCCCGTACAGGTGGTTTTCACATCAACATCACCTGCTCTGGGGTTCTGGCCTGAGAAGTTCAAAGGGGCTTTCATGGTGAAACCGATCCCGTGCAGACCCTGTCACAGACACGGCGGGAAAAAATGTACCGCCGGAGACGAGCAATGCAGAAGAATGCTTGTTCCAAGGGACGTGTTTGAGGAGGCAATGTGTCTGGTTCAATGAACACTCCCATGATGAAACAGTACCTGACTATGAAGAAAGAATACCCTGATTCTGTACTGCTGTTCCGCATGGGGGATTTCTACGAGACTTTTCTCGATGACGCTAAGAAAGTGTCATCCATTCTTGGAATAACACTCACGGCCAGACAGAAAAACAAAGAAACCGGAGAGGGAATTCCTCTTGCCGGTTTTCCTTACCATGCCCTTGATGGCTATCTTACAAAACTTATCAGAGCTGGCTGTCGTGTGGCTGTCTGCGAGCAGACGGAAGACCCCGGAAAAGCCAAAGGTCTTGTGAAAAGGGATGTTGTCGAGATAGTCACACCGGGAACACTTGTGAGCGGCTCTGCTCTTGATGAAAATTCCACTTCTCTTCTCGCGTCGGTATCAGTAATCAGGGATAGCGCGGCGCTTGTCTTCTGCGATCTGTCCACGGGAGATATCAGAGCAACAGAACTGAAAGCTGCCATGCTGGCTGTTGAGCTGGAAAGAAGGGCTCCAAGGGAAGTAGTTGTTTCCGAAGACACTTCCATTACCATCCCCGACAGTTGCGAGATCACCATCCTTGAAAGTTGGAAATTCGATCCGGAGTCAGGGAAACGGGAGATAATCCACACTTTCGGCAGGGCTTCCGCGGAGGGATTTGATCTGGCGGACAGTCCGGTTCTTCTTGCTGCCATGGGGGCTCTGCTTACCTACATCGGGCACACCAAGAGATCCAGTGTTTCCCATCTTGATTTTCGGGGAGTTTACCGGCAGAGTGACTATCTTGTAATGGACAGATCAAGTTCAAGATCCCTGGGGATAGTGGATTCACCTCCGGGGGAAGAGGACGCGATTCTCGCGAATAGAACAGACAGAACGAAGACTCCGGGAGGCTGCAGACTCTGGAGACAGTGGCTGATCTCACCGCCAATGGACAGAATTGTTATTCAGAACAGACACATGGCGCTGGAAGATCTGATTGCGACAGGACTTCATGAGCATATCAGAAGAATTCTTGAAAAGGCAACCGATCTGGAGCGTCAGGGGGGCAAACTCGGTACAATGAGGGCAACTCCCAGAGACCTTAGATCAATTCAGCAGACAGCTGTTCTGATACCCCGGATAAAAGAGAATCTTTCAAACTCAGTATCTGTATTGCTGGAAAAGTTTTCAAAGGTGGATTCACTGGCGGATCTTGCTGAGAGAATAGATAAAACTCTTTCTGATGATCCGCCAGCGAGGGTGTCGGATGGCGGTTACATAAGAGAGGGGTACTCACCGGAACTTGACAGCCTGAGAGTTGTTAAGACTGGCGGCAGGCAGTGGATGGATGAAATGCTGGAAAGGGAGAGATCTGAAACCGGCATTGGAAAGCTCTCGGTCGGATACAACAAAGTATTCGGATATTATCTTTCAGTTTCAAAATCTTTTCAGCACCTTGTTCCCGATCACTACATAAGAAAACAGACCCTTGTTGGCGGAGAACGATTCATTACACCGGAACTGAAAGAGATGGAAGAGAAAATTCTCCGGGCAGACGATGATATTGCTGCACTGGAGATGGAGATATTCAGCATGCTTCTTCAGGATGTAGCTTTTGCGGTTGCCCGGGTCAAGAAAGCAGGACAGGCTCTTTCAGAACTGGATGTACTCTGTTCACTGGCGGATATTGCTGTTGAAAAGGGATGGGTGAGACCGGAACTGTCCATTGAACCTGTTCTGGAAATAGTTGAGGGCAGACATCCTGTTCTTGAGGATTTGCTGCCCCGGGGGGAATGTGTTCCCAATGATGTTTCACTGAACAGAGAGAACAGGATTCTTCTTGTGACCGGACCGAATATGGCGGGAAAATCCACATACTTGAGGCAGACGGCCCTGCTTGTCATACTTGCTCAGAGCGGATCATTTGTACCGGCGGAATCAATGAAATTCAGCCCGGTGGACAGGATATACACACGAATAGGATCAGGTGATCGCCTCTCTCGGGGACAGTCCACGTTTCTTGTGGAAATGGCTGAAGCAGCCTCGTTGCTTAATGGGAGTACTGAATACAGCCTTGCAATTCTTGATGAAGTGGGCAGGGGTACCAGCACATATGACGGTCTGTCTATCGCCTGGGCAATGCTTGAGTATCTCCATGATAACGGTGCACACAGACCTATGGTTCTTTTCGCCACCCATTACCACGAGTTGACTTCTCTTGCATCCAGACTACCTCTTTGCGCCAACGCGAATGTGATTGTCCGCGAGGCCGGAAACAGGATAGCTTTTCTTTACAAAGTGGAGGAGGGTGCTGCGGACAGGTCTTATGGAATCCATGTCGCGGCAATGGCCGGTGTGCCGTCCAGTGTTCTTAAAAGGGCCGGGAGAGTGCTCCAGGATCTTGAATCAGGGAAACACCTTCTTCCCTCAAGCGGAAGAGACGGAACAGGTCAGATGACACTGCCTCTCGCAAACCCGGAACACCCTGTTCTTGAAGAGATAAGAAAAATGGAGCCTGACAGCTTAACTCCCCGCAAAGCACTTGAGCTTATCTACCTGCTCAGAGACAGACTTGACACATAAATTCTGATTGCAGAAAATTCTGAAATGCAGTTAATCCCATAATATCAAGTCGGAGCTTGTTTTACAAGAAAGGTAAACAGGTGTTTACAATGGATATGAAATACCTTATAGTAAGGACGGAGGTGAAAGGAAATGAAAAACAGATGGACTGTTCAGACAGAAAAAGGAGATCACAACGCATATGCAGTGTGGGGTGCGATTGAAAAGGCGGCAGGAAAAAAATCAACGGCAATAGTACTGAATACCAACTCAAGAGCAGCGGTTATCATACTGGCATCGGGAATGTTTTACCTTAAAGGTCCGGGAATGGCCAGGCCTGTATTATTCAGAATTGAAAACTGCACCAGAGCAAGGATAAAGAGCTGTATGCTCATAAAGGCGGTAGAAGCGGCAGATATCGTAAGATCACGCGAAAACAGCATACTCAGGGAAATGAGGAAGCTGCTTGAACTTGACATGGTGGAAAAAACTGAGAATTCAATACCGGCAGCCGTTCTTCAAACGGTAGCTTCCTGAATAAGACCATCAGTTGTAGAAAATCACTTTTTAGCTAATATTCCCCTTTCAGGAAAGGCGTTTTCTTGCAGGGGGGTATCATATTTCAGATGAAGGAATAAGTCTTTTTTTTCCTGCGTTCAACGAGGAAGAAAATGTAGAATACATGGTTTCAAGAGCTCAAAAAGTTCTCGGCGAAATAGTGGAATCGAACTGGGAGATCATAGTAGTAGACGATGGATCAACAGATTCTACAGCATCGATAACACGTTCCATGTCAGAAATAGATTCTCGTGTACGGCTTGTTTCACACAAGGATAACCTGGGATTCGGCAGGGCTGTGAGAACAGGAATAGAAAATTCAAGGAAAGAATGGATATTTTATACCGACTGTGACGGTCAATTTAATCTGGATGAACTGAAGCTGGTATGGGCAAGGCGGAAAGAAGCCGATATTGTATCTGCTTACAGACGCGAAAGAAAGGATCCCGGCATGCGTCTGGGGTATTCACTGCTCTGGAACACTCTTACGATTATGTTGTTTCTCCGGGGTTTCAAGGATGTTGATTCATCTTTCAAGCTGTACAGGGCATCAATATTTGAATATTTAAAACCGGAATCAACCTGCGGGGTTATAGACTTTGAAATACTCACTATGGCCAGGGACAAAGGTTACAGGGTTATTCAGCTTCCTGTAAGTCACTACAAAAGACGGGCTGGCACAGTATCGTTTGAAAGTGTAAGAAGCGGATTTATAGCATTTGTTAAATTCAACGCGATCTATGAAATGTTTCAACAGTTATTTGCCTTTAGAATAAGAAGCTGGCGAGGCATATCAAGATGATAAAAGCTATGCTTGTTACTCCATTCCCGCCTCAACCCACAGGTCTCGCGGATTACGCTAAAAGAATACTTTCGCTTACAAAAGATCAGGTTGAATGGACTGTCGCGTATCCCGAGGCAGCTCTTCCACTGGAAGGTTATTACTGTGTTCCCATATCAAAACTGCGTGAAAATAACTTTAATGTGCCCGTGATCTATCAGGTGGGTAACTCACCTCACTGCGAGGAGGTTATTGAAACCCTTCTTGCCCGCGGGGGAACCGGTCTCTTTCACGAAACGAATATGCATCATGTGCTTAGAAACAAAGCAAACAACTCGGGCGACTGGAAAAGCTATAACGACCATGTAATACATGATTACGGTGACAAGTCGGATTCATTTCTGAAGGTTATGGGAAAGAAAGCGAAGAGCCTTTCCGAGTACGACAACCGACTGAGAAAGAATCCTCTGGTTGGAAAACTGGCTTCAGCAAGCAGCATAATCGCCGTTCTAAGTGACACCGCGAAGTGGGAGATGGAAAAGATCGCACAGGGAAAACCGGTTATCAGAATGGGTTTTCTCCCCGACTTTCATAAGAGAGCAGAAAAGCCGGAAAAGAAGAACGACACTGTAATCATCGGTATAGCCGGTACTTTTCATTACGGCAGAAGCTGGAAGGAAATGGTTAACGCTGTCGCGATGCTCAGAAGAACAGTTGACTGCCGTCTGCTGGTCGCGGGCGGAGGCTGGCCTGAAACAGACTTTCCCTGGATAACAGCAACAGGTCGACTGCCGGACAGGGAGTTCAGAGAGCAGATTGAACAATTCGATATAGCCATTGATCTCAGACATCACACCTGCGGTGAAACCAGCGCCTCAATGATGGACATTCTCAGAAGCGGAATACCGGCAGTTGTATCGGCGGAAGGTTCATTCAGAGACATACCCGCTGACGCGGTTCTTAGAATTCCATCAGAATCAGGTGCAGGCGGAGCGTATGCTGCTCTGAAATATCTCCTGAACAACACAGAAGTACGATCGGCAATATCTGAATCGGCAGCGAACTACTTTGCTGATATCAGCGACAGGAAGAAGTGCCTGGCGGAATGGCTTGATCTTCTTGAAAGAAGTACGCAGTGAATACAAGGGTTCTATTCTCTCTTCTGTGTTTTCTTTTCCTTTTACCATGGGCTGTTACGCTGATCGGAAGTAATGAAACTGTGGGAATGTATGCACGGAATGAGCATGTTCTTGTTCAGAAAGACAGCGATGTCTATGACTGCGTCTGGCATGTCCACTGGATTCGTACTGCAATTGCGGGAAGATTTGATCCCAGGGTGTATGGAGACATATCTCTTGCCTGGCACAATATGGGCTGGCCTGATCTTTTCTTTTCGTATATCACCGGCAGCAGCTACAATCTGATGCTCTTCTTCGGGGCGCTGTTTTCCGCTTCTGCGGGGTATCTTCTTGCCCGGTCATGGGGGCTCGGGAGGAACGGGGCTCTTCTGGCGGGATTTATTATTGCATGGATGCCTGTCCGCGTTATAAGAATGTACCAGCACTATCCCATCGCATCCATCGGTTTTGTTCTTCTTACAATGTACTTTCTGAGAAAGCGGGTACTTGAGGGCGGCAGGATAAATCTCATACTGCTCATTCTCTTTGCTGCTGTCGCGGTAATGGAAAGCCTTTATCACGGAGTCACCATTGCCTTCGGGTGGCTGATATCTTCATTTTTCATGGGCAACAGATACGCAAAAAGATCTGTTCTCGCAGGTGTCTTTGCAGGCGCAGGATGCATAATCGGATCTCTGTGGCTTTTTACTGCTCCCGGTGCTCTGGGGCAGAATCCCGGGAAAGACTGGAAAGAGGCAGTATTCTGGGCTGCGGAACCCCAGTCCTTTTTCCTCCCCTCGTTCCTGGGAAACCCTGTAATCACTGACTACATGCCCAACGACTTCGAGGGTGTCGTTACCCCGGGTGCGACCATCTCGGTTTTGGCTCTTGTGTACTGCTGGCTAAAAAAATCGTGGAAGGCTCTTCTCGCGGTGCTGGCAGTTGTGATTTTCAGCATGGGACCGCTTTTGAAAATAAATGGAATACCCACCCCGATTCCGCTGCCCTACATGATTCTGGCGAAACTCCCTTGGCTCTCTGCCGCAAGAGCTCCGTCCAGACTTGCAATCCTCACCGGGATAATGGCCGCGATTGCCGCCGGCGCATTTATTGAATGTAGAAAAACGAAAACAGGATGGTTTCTTACAGGTCTGATTCTTCTTGAAATTGTTCCCCTGAGAGTTCGCTCTATTGAAGCTGCCATACCACACTTCTATTCAACAGATGCCGCTGCCGGAGTTACTCTTGAGATTCCCGCCTCGAATATGATCAGAAGGTATTCACTATTTTCCACTGCAGACGGTTCACCAAGGATTGTCAAGTTCCTGGCTCGCGGGGAAGAATGTCAGATGGAGGGGATTCCTGAAAGCCTGATCTGGGGGAGCACCGCCGTACCGGATGAATCTGATATTGTTCTCACCGGAGCTGAAACTGTTGTTTACAACAGGTGGATGTTTACCGACTCCATACAGTTTCATTACGATACCCTTTACGAAGATCTGTTTCCGGAACAGGATAAAGGTGACAGTGTATGGGTATGGACGGTATTGTGAAAACTGTTCTTGATGTTACAGTATGCACCCACAGCAGAGGCGGAGTAGGCAGGTGGGTGAGGGGTCTTTCAAACGGTCTTTTTCAGATAAACAGAGATCATATTTCCATTGATGTTTCTGAGACTCACCCGGGACACACCTGTACTGTACCCGACGCCACCATTATTCCTCCGCCGTTCTGGATGAAACTGCCTCTCCTCAGGCGTGCTCTCCTGCAAAGGGGAATACTGGAATCCACCAGAGCGGCAAGGATTGGAAAGGCGGCGGGAATAACTGACATTATTCACCTCTCAGGTGTTCAGCCGGAAGGTAATGGAAGACAGAAAGTTGTTACTTTTTTTGACGATACTCCGTGGGTCTCTCCAGAATCCCATACGAAACATACCCTGTTCTACGCGAACAGACTGAAAAGCCTTGTTGACTACGGCGCGGCTGTTCTTGCTATAAGCAACTGGTCTGCCGCCATTGCTCGGAATCTTTTTGATATCCCGGCAGAGAAAACTGGCTATGCCGGTGGCGCTGCGGAAAACTTTTTCACACCGGGAGAACCGGATTTGGAAGTACTGGAAAAACTTGATCTCAAGCCCGGGAAATACTTTCTTCATGTGGGCAGTTATGTGCCCAGAAAAAACATTCCCTTTCTTATCCGCTGCTTTAAAGAAGCAGGTACAGACAAAAAACTTGTTCTTGCCGGTGCGGAAAAATGGGGAGATGAGATAGCCAGCAACACCCCTGGTATTGTGCTTCTGAAAAATGTTTCTGATGAAGATCTTCTTGCGCTTTACAGAGGCGCTACCGCTTTGCTTTTTCCCAGCAGCAGTGAAGGTCTTGGTCTGCCTGTACTCGAGGCTTTTGCCTGTAACACACCTGTTATTGCATCAGACGCCGGGGCACTGCCGGAAACAGTAGGCAGGAATGGATTGCTTCTTCCCGTGCTTGAAAGTGAACCCTGGGTAAGGTCAATAAGTGAAATGGCAACTGGAATTACCTCTGACAGCCTGCGGAAGAAATCCGAAGCTGCTCCCAGACCCACATGGAAAGATACCGGCGAAAGCGCAATGAATTTCTACAGGAGCCTCATGTGAAAATACTGCATCTTATTCACAGAACATGGCCCTATCACGGAGGTGCGGAGAGATATGTCTGGGAGCACGCTCTTGCCTCGGCGAGATGGGGACATACCTCAACAATTGTGACAACCGATGCATGGGATATGTCGTGGCTGGTCTCAAAGCAGGGAAGGCACCTTCAGCCGGGAAGATTCACCAGAGACGGCATTGAGATCATCAGGTTTCCGGTGACACACCCTCCGGCACAGAACATCTTCAGAGCAGTGTTCCGCAGATTGAAGAAGGGAGGCCCGGACAGATACTTCTATCCGAATCCTTTCATACCGGAATTTGACAGATGGATAAAAGCAGCAGACGGTTTTGATCTTGTGCATGCCAACGCCATGCCATTTCTTCTCCACGGAGGATACAGGTACGCAAGAAACAGAAAAGTGCCGTTTGTGTCTGTGCCTCACGCGAATCTGGGAAGCCCCGGTCACAGAATTGAACCGCTTCGTTATTTCGCGGGAGAACAGCCGAAGGTACTGAGAGAGTCAACACTGGTTGTGGCACAGAACAGATTTGAAGCATCCGTTTACAAAACCGAGTGCGGCGTGAATCAGGACAACATCATGGTTCTCGGCAGTGGCATTGATCCGGAAGAATGGAACGACTCTGATGGAGATCTGGCAAGAAAAGCCTGTTCCATTCCTGAAGGCAAAAAAATCGTACTCAGTGTTACAGCTCACTGTATGGACAAAGGTTCGGGTACTCTGCTGGATTCATCAATTGACCTGTGGAAAAGAGGAGAAGATTTCATTCTTGTGCTGGCAGGACCGGTTCAGAAAGATTTCAGAGAGCATCTGGATGCCAGATCAATAGAGATTCCGCAGGGAAAGCTCATCGTAACAGGTTACATTCGCGAAGAGATAAGAAAACATCTTTTCCACGCTGCATGGATGGTTGCTGCCCCGTCACGGCTGGATGCTTTCGGCATAGTTCTTCTGGACGGATGGATATCCGGCAAGCCGGTTATCGGTTGCAATGCTGGCGGGATGCCTGATCTTATCCAACCGGGTGAAAACGGGCTTCTTGTGGAATTCAATGACAAAGAGGATCTTTCCGGAAAAATATCTTCCCTTTTGAATAACGAAGAAATGGCTGTTTCCATGGGGCGGAACGGACGAAAAAAAACTATCGCTGAATACACATGGCGGAAAGTCACCGACAGGTTTTACGAAAACCTTCAGGAGAGGTTGAAGTGAAGAATGTAACGGCAGCCGTGGTTTTGTATAACGGCGAAAAACTGGTTCCCCAGCTTGCTGAAACACTTAATTCTCTCCCGTCTGATCTGAAGACAGTAATCTATGACAGTGGTTCCACGGATGGATCGGTACAGGCTGCTTCCACGGTAATAAATAACGCATACATTATTGAAGGAAATAATCACGGCTTCGGCTTCGGAAACAATCGCTGTATCGAAAGAGTTGATACAGAATTCACAATCCTTCTTAACAGTGATGCTTCAATAGACACGGAATCTCTGAAAAGGCTTGTCTCATTTCTAGAAAACAATCCGGATTACGCAGGAGTACAGCCCCTGATAAAACTCTGGGGGTGGAAAAAAGTTACTGCATCCAGCGGGGTATTTCTTACAGAGTACGGGGAAGCATGGGACAGCAGGTTTATGCATCTGGAGCTGTCACCGCTGAAAACTTCACTGCAGGTTCCGGCAATCACTGCCGCTGTATCTCTCTGGCGAACCGAAGCTCTCCAGAGCGTTAACGGTTTCGATGAAGGATTCTTCATGTATTTTGAGGACGCGGATCTTTCCCTTCGACTGGCCGCGGACGGATGGAAGCTGGGAGTGGTCAGGACTGCTGAAGCTGATCACATGGTAGGAGCTTCCAGCAACCGGAGGAGAGCAGCCGGGTGGGAGCTGGAATCTTCAATCCACATGTTTCGAAGATACTTCGGAAAAGGCAGGCTTTCAGCCCGGTGGTGGAAGCGGGAAATGAGAATACAGCTTCACTCCATCCTCACAGGTAAATCTCCTCTCTGGAGGATTGCAGCTATTTCCAGAGCACTTGAAAGAAAAGTGGATACCATAACTATCCCGGAAGATGTCAAAGCAATTCTTTTTGGAGATCCTATGGATTATCCTCTGTCCAGAATCGAAAAAGATGCCAGGGGACCAGGCTGGAAAGGAAACACCGTTTCTCCATGGGGGGGGCTTCGAACTGATGGAGGGCCCATTGCATTTGAAATCACAGCTCTTGATCACTTCGTTACAGGTGCTGTTTCCAGCAAATCAGGTGAGACCTTGAACAGGTTCTGTGTCTCACCGGGTGTGACACAAACAGTGAAACTGGCGGAAAGTCCCTCTCTTGTTTACATTCACTGTGATTCTTTCTCGGACGAACTTGAGGTCAGCACAGTATGAAAACAATAGAAAGCAGCAAAGTCGCGGTTTTGCTCGCTGGATATACCGCCTGGGCAGCAGCAAACCTCTTCAGGGGATTTTCTCCGGCTTCAATTCCTCTGATAGTTCTGTTTACCCTTCTTGGAATATCACTGAGTACCAGCATGTTTCCGCTGATATTTGCCTGCTCTCTGATTGGTTTGATCTCACCGGTGCTGATGCCGTGGGCTGTACTTGTATCAGGTTTGCTTGCCTGCGCGACAGGCAGCGCTATGAAAATCAGGATTACAGGATTTATCGCAGTTGCTTCCACTCTGTGGCTTATCCCTGTTTCCTCTTCCATACCTCTGATTGTCATCGCAGCTGCATCTGCTTTAATTGGAAAGAAACATCTCCGTTGTTTCCTGATCCCGGCGGGTTTCATTATCTCGGTATTTTTTACGGGTCTTCCGGGCTCGTTGATTACTGAACCGGTAATTGCCGGATCAACAATAGCAGCCGGTGCTCTGAGTTATGATATTCCGGAAGTGAACACTTCACGGCAGGAAGTTCTGCTTCCCGCTCCATTTGAAGGTACCTGGGTTGTATGGATTGCCATTGAAGCCGGTGGTGTCAGAGATTCCATACCCATGATGGCCATCAGTCTGGGTGAAGATATGCTGTTTCTCCAGTCGGGTACTGATACTTTGAGCTTTACAATGATTCCGGGAGACACACTGGCCATTACTCTTGTGAGGAAGTTCAAGCCCTTCAATCATTCGGTAATCCATGCTGTTGCCGGGGGTGAGCGATTGTGAGGAACATCATTCGGAATCATTTTCACTCTTTTGCAATGGCAGGGTTCGGGATATGGATTTTCCTCGTCTGGCGTCTGGCGGGGATGCCTGCCCCCGGCTTTTTCGGTCGTATTATACCGGCGGCATGGCTGATAGCTGCGATACTGAATGGACAGAGACAGCGGGGAAGATGGTTCATCCCCATGGCTCTGAGTTTTACCGCAGGCGCATGGCTCTGGATGCTTCATCAGGATGCATGGATAATTGCTGCGGCAATTCCTGTGGCCGGTCTTATCTCGTGGGGAATTTCAATATCATTAAAACATCGTTTCAGAGTAATCGGAGCCGTACTGCCGGTATTGTTTCTTTCCCTGATAACAGCAGAGATAAACGGTGATGAAGTCCGTTTCGCGGAACAGTCATCCGCCATATCAGGTATATCCACAGAGAGGTTTTCAGAGTCTCATTTCCGCTCCGGTGATATCAACAGGGAAGAAGGTCACCATACACCGCTTTTCCCTCTTCTAATAGCTCCGGGTTTGCTCGCTGGAGACGCGGGCCTAAGAATAATTCCCGTTATTATTGCCTTGCTTGGGGTTCTTCTTCTCGCAAAACTTACCAATCCGGGAATTGCTGTTGTCGTTGCTCTGTTGTATCCTGGATTTGGTATTTTCGGGCTGGCCATGACAGGCTGGCTGGCGGTGGGGCTTTTTACCACAGGAGTACTGCTGCCCGAAGGAAGAAAATGGTCTGCGGCAAGGTTCCTGATCGCACTGATTCTGATAACACTCAAAATGAGATATCTGGGGCTGGCCACAGGTATTCTTCTCGCTGAGTATGCTTGTATGCCTGCCAGGAAAGGGAAATGGATTACACCTCTTTTGTGGATAGCGGGAGGGGCGCTGGTTCTTGTTCTGGACAGGTATCTGCTTAATGGAATGATTTTCTGGACCAGATATGGAAACACTGGAGCCATAAATTTAATGTGGACGAATATTTTTCACAGACCTCTTGATACCATTTTTCACGCCGGATGGAGTCTTTTTGATCCTGAGACCGGGCTATTCATCAGAGCTCCATGGGTACTTGCGGCTCTTTCAGGGCTCTTCATTTTCAGAGTGAAGCACCCTCTCAGATTCAAAAGACTGTTCATTCCATCAATTATTTACTGGTCTTTTCTTATTGTCTGGTCCGGCTCTTCGTGGCACGGCCTTCCGGCACCCGTGGGAAGGATGTTCGTACCAATGCTTCCTCTTTTCGCCTGCGGACTTTCCTCTGCATGGAAGGAAAGGGGAACCAGGCTTCTCATAATTCTTTCCGCAGGAATATCGGCCCTTGTTATTGTATCTCCCATTTGCAGATACAACTACGCTGATGGAACAGACAGTATTTTTTCTCTTATGGGAACTGTAAGCGGATTCTCAATGGTGAGAAGTCATCCAATTCAGCTTGCCGCCGCATTGCTCCTGACTATTTTGATACTGCTGGTTCTCAAAAAGGCAGAGAGACTCCGGAGCCTTGTATTTGTAATTATCTTTACTGCTGTTTTCCTTTTAAGTCTCAACTCCGCTGGATATGAAGCAGAAGATATGTCACCTGAAATTGTTCAGGGGGCTCGACTTTATCCATACATTTCAGATCCGGTGGAAAGATATTTCTGGTTTAACAGCCGGGAGAGAATGCTTGAGCTCAGTGAGCCGGGGCAGTCAATTCTGTTATCAGGCGTGGAACCGGGGGACACATTGCTTATTCAGATGTCCGGCAGAGGGGGCTTACTTTCCATTGGCGCCGATCTGATCACTGTTGAAACACCACTTATTGAACTGCCTTCTTTGTTCCTGTCGGTTGGCAGAACAACAAGAACTCTACCGGACTGGCCGGAGAACAGATTGATGGAAGTCTTCAAGGTTTCACTTGACAGCCATGATGTAGAGAATGGCACAGTAAGGATCTCGCACCACAGTGGACCACCTGTTTACATGGACAGAATTGACGTTTCAGAAGAAAGTGTTCTGCGATGAAGAAACTATCTGTAATTGTGCCATCAAGAAATGGCCTTGTGATTCTAAGAGAATTTCTTCCCGCAATTATTCGTGAGACCCTGAGGGCTCATGGTGAGCTCATTGTTGTAGATGATTGTTCCAGCGACAATACTTCAACTGAAATACCAACTCTGTTCCCTGAAGTGACCATTCTCTCAAGGAAACAGAATCCAGGCTTCTGTCATTCGGTTAATCTGGGCATGTCACAAGCCCGGGGCAGATACCTTATGCTTCTCAACAACGATACTATTCCCGCTGAAAACTCATTCAACAGGCTGGTATACGCACTGGAGAAAACAGAGGATAATGTAGCAGCAGCGGTACCATCAATTATCAGACCTGATGGTTCCGATGACAGCAGCTATCGCTGGGCATTTATCCATGGTCTCGCGGTTACAGGCGAGGATATCCGCGGAGAAGAGTATCCCTCCGGTGCCTGCGCTCTCTGGAAACGGAATATCTGGGAAGAGCTCGGAGGACTCAGCATCACCTACGCTCCCATTTACTGGGAAGACACCGATCTGGGTGTAAGAATGCACAGTGCCGGATACATCATGAAGAGGTGTCGGAACATCACTGTAAAACACATGCATGCTTCCACAATGGGCAGCTCACTTAAGTCGGAAACTCTCAGAGAGCGTAACAGATTCATCTTTATGGATAAAAACTGTAACTCGACAGGAAGAAAAATATCAAGAGCGTTCTGGTTGCCGGTTCATCTTCTTCTTGCAACCGTGAAGAAAAACAAAGCCTTCACAGATGGTTACAGAGACTACTTGAAACTCAGAAGAGAGCAAAAATGAAAAGCGGTGCACGGCGATTTGTTCTGGGAATTGAGGGACTTACCGCCCTTGTAACCGGAGCTTCCGCTCTTGCGGCGGTTGTTGCTTTTCTTGTGCTGTGGCTCGTTGTTTCAGATGCGAGAACTACCCTGGAAAGCGCTTCTTACTCCAGAGCAGAATTCATTTCCCATGCTCTGGGTATCAGGCCTACTCAGAGTTCACTTGAATCAATAGTAAGCTCTTCGATTCCCGGAGGCGGTGTTAAAGCTGCAGTGGTGGTCTTCGACAACTCGGATGTACTTGCTTATCCTTCCATCAGTCTGGAAGAATTTGAACACGCGGACCGTATTACTTACTCGTCGACCAGCGGGTACAGTGTTTCTCTTCTAATGGAAATGCCATCGGTTCTCGGAGAAAGTACGGCTATTCTTTCCCTTTTCGCTTTTTTTGCCGCTGTACTTACTGTTGTTGCCATTCTGGTTCCTTCATTTCTCAGGCGAACTGTTCTTGATCCTCTGAGAAGCATACTTGGAGAAGCCGATCGACTTGAAAGCGGCAGCGGAAGTACCGCCAGGGCAGCTAACGCGTCATTTCAAAAGCTGGTAGATCTTCTGGGGAAGAAAGATTTACAGCTTGATGAAATGAGGGTAGACGCACTAAACAGAGCCCAGGTTGCGGAATCAAGATCAGGAACCGTTCTTGAAGCCATGGGGTCGGCGGTTATGGTTATTGACCCTCTGGGTAACCCTTCTCTCTGGAACAGGCAGGCATCGGATCTTTTCCAGCTTCAAGAGGAACGCAACAAAAAGAAAAGTTTAGCGGATTATCTGGAGCCTTTCCTGGAAAAGAATATTACCGAGTGGGATGGCGAAAACAACGGCAGGATTTTCAGATATAAAGTAACACGGGGAGAGGATGCTGAGAAGATAGTTCTTGTAACAGATGTTACCTCTCCGGTCATGCTTGAACGAAGACTTGCCGAAGAGAGTGCCCTGGCTGATCTGGGTGCTCTTTCCGGAGGAGTAGCCCACGAAATAGGTAATGCTCTGTGTGCTCTTGATGGTTTCCTGGAGCTTCTGGGAAGGGGCGGGGATTCAATACGGACCATGGGAATTCTTGATGAGGCAGGATTGGAACTGGACTCCGCAAGAAAAATGGTGGAATCCTTCAGAAACCTTGCGCAGCATAACTCTATCGACAGTTCTATTTCTACAAATACTGCAATCTTTACTATCAAAGGAATCTGCGAAAGCCAATCGGTAAAATGTAAAATCAATTCGGGGAAAATCCCGGATCCAGAGATATTTATCCCCGGCGGAGAAATACTCATCACAAGAATAGTGGAGAACCTTCTATCAAATGCTCTGCGATTTTCACCGTCATCAACAGTTGAGTTAAGTGTATCTGATTCTTCTGAAGAACATGTACTTATATTGTGTGTGCTTGACAGGGGTTCAGGTTTACCTGAACCGCCGGAAACAGTGTTCAGACCTATGTATACCACTGCAGAAACGCAGGGAGGAATGGGACTGGGACTCACCATCACAAGAAGACTTGTAAGGGCCATGGGCGGTTCGATCAAGGCTGAAAACAGGGAACAGGGGGGAGCAGTGTTTACAGTTATTATCCCTCATCTGGAGAGTGAGGAATGAAAAGAATACTCCTTGTTGAAGACAAAAGAGGAATGAGGGTAATGCTTTCCACTGCTCTGGAGGAGGACGGATGGGAAGTCACAGCAGTTCCCGATGGTGACTCCGCAGTCAACCATATTCAGAAAAACAGTTATGATGCCATTCTCACAGATGTTTGTATTCCAGGCAGATACAACGGCATTGATATTCTTGAGAATACTCCTTCCGGCACTCCTGTTATTGTGATGACAGCTTTCGGTACAATTGATATGGCGGTTGATGCCATGAAAAAAGGCGCGGCGGATTTCATTAGTAAGCCGTTCAAACTGGATGAACTGCTTGAGAAACTTTCTTCAGTCTCTTATGGCCACTCTGAGTTCATGCTGGGCCAATCGCCAGTTTACCTTAAAGCAGTCAGCAGAGCAGAAAGAGCAGCGCCAAGTGGAATGAATATTCTTATTCTGGGAGAGAGCGGTACAGGAAAAGAATTACTGGCCAGAAGAATTCATCAGCGCAGTGGCAGAGAGAATGGCCCGTTCATTCCGGTGAACTGCGCCGCAATCCCGGAGAATCTCATGGAAAGTGAACTGTTTGGAGCTGAGGAAGGAGCATACACAGGTTCAACTGAGGCACGTTCCGGCAGGTTCACAATTGCCAGAGGCGGAACTATCTTTCTTGACGAAATTGCCGATCTGGACATGTCTCTTCAAGGGAAACTTCTCAGGGTACTCGAATCGGGTACATACCACTCTGTTGGCGGTACAGAGGAATTGCAGTCAGATGCCTTGATTGTTTCAGCAAGCAACAGGGATCTCTGGAACATGGTAGTAAAAAAGCTCTTTCGAGAGGATCTCTTCTACAGAATCAGCGAATTTCCTGTAAAACTGCCTCCTCTGAGAGAGAGGGGAGATGATATTCAACTTCTTTCCGAACACTATCTCGGGCTGTATCGCGGCAATTCCTTTACAGACAGTGCCTTTCGCTCACTGTGCAGTTACAGCTGGCCTGGAAATATCAGAGAGCTGAAAAACATTATCAGGCGGGCGTGTGTCAATTCCTGTGAAGAGGTTATCACCAGGGAAATGCTTGAATTCACGGAACACAAATCGGAGGGCTCACTGGTGGAACAGGCGGCGCATGCCGCGAGAATCAGAGAAAGGGTTCTTATCGAATCTGCTCTGAAAGAGACTGGCGGTAACCGCCGAAAAGCTGCGGAAATTCTCGGAGTGAGTTACAGAACTCTCCTCACAAAGATCAAAGACATGAAAATAGCAGTAGAATGAACAGAGAAAGAGCACTCGTCCTTCTTAGCGGAGGACTGGATTCCACCACCATCCTCGCCATGGCAATATCAGAACATATGGAAGTAACCGCGCTCTCCTTCAGATACGGTCAGAAACACACTCAAGAGCTGGACAGAGCGGAAGCAATCGCAAAACACTTCGGTGTGAAAGAACACTTAATCATAGATCTCGACCCCGAACCGTTCAGAGGATCATCTCTCACTGAAGACAAGCCAATCCCCGAAAACAGAAAAGGAATTTCAGATCAGATTCCTTCCACTTACGTTCCTGCCAGAAACACCGTGTTTCTATCAATTGCTCTTGGAATCGCGGAATCCAGAGAAGCAGATCACATTTTCATCGGGGTTAACTCCGTTGACTACAGCGGTTATCCCGATTGCCGTCCTGAATTCATAGAAGCATTTCAGCATCTCGCGAATCTGGCAACAAAAAATGCGGTGAAAGGAAATCCTCCCAGAATCCATGCCCCTCTTCTCTACATGACAAAAGCTGAGATAATAAAAAGGGGAACAGAACTGGGTATTGATTACGGAATGACCCTGAGCTGCTACCAGCCGAACTCAACTGGAGAGAGCTGCGGCATTTGTGATGCCTGTACCTTGAGACTTGAGGGATTCAGAGCAAATGGATTAACTGACCCCGCCAGATACAGGAAGACTTCAGATGACGACTGAATACCGTATAAAGGAAATGGTGCTTACCCTTCAGGGTGAAGGCTCCATGACAGGCACAGCGGTGGTTCTTCTGAGGTTTGAGGGATGCAATCTCGACTGCGATTTCTGCGACACGGATTTTACAGGTACAGACGGTAAAAACGGTGGAGTCTTCAAAACAACAGCAGAGCTGGCAGATGCAGTACAGGAGAAGTGGATCTCATCTACCCGACTCAATGTGCTCTGCACCGGCGGTGAACCTCTGATGCAGCTTGATCCGCCTCTGATCAGGGAATTTCATGCAAGAGGATTCAAAATACTCATTGAGACAAACGGAACCATTCCAGCTCCGGAGCATATTGACTGGATATGCGTCAGTCCAAAAACAAAGGGAATTCCTGTTCAGGACAAAGGAGATGAGATAAAAATAATCTGGCCCCGGAAAGAAATAGATCCAAAACAGTTTGAAAAACTGAAATTCAACCACTTCTGGATTCAGCCAAAATTTGATAAGCACTACAAAAAGAACCTGCAGGCCTCCGTTGAATACTGCCTTTCCCATCCACGATGGCGACTCAGTCTTCAGACTCACAGGTACACAGGTATTTCATAGGAGAAAAGATGGAGATATACAGAGAATTCAAATTCGACGCTGCTCACAGGCTCCCGAACCTTCAGGAGAGCCACAGGTGCGGGAATCTGCACGGACACACATTCGCTGTTTTCGTTCACATTGAAGGTAAAGTAGGCGATAACAGCGGCTGGGTGAGAGACTACGGTGAGATCAAGAGCATCTGCACTCCTGTAATAGATACTCTGGATCACCAGTATCTCAATGATATACCAGGTCTCGAGAACCCCACCAGCGAGAAAATCGCCGAATGGCTCTGGAAAAGGATAAAACCATCCCTCACGGAGCTGACAATGATTGAAATTAAGGAAACTGCGTTTACCGGATGCCGTTACAGAGGATAAAGCAAATGAAAGATATCCAGAACACTCCTGATCACAGGAACATCTCACTCCGGGAAGCCGGGATAAAAGATCTCAAATATCCCATAATAATTCTCGACCGCGAAGAGAGAGAACAGACCACAGTGGCGGATATATCCATGTCTGTAAGTCTTCCACACCATTTCAAAGGCACCCACATGAGCCGCTTTCTGGAAGTTCTTACTTCCACCGGATGCCGTTTTACCGGCAGCACAATACCTGTTGTTCTCAGGAAGCTGAAAGAAACCCTTGAGGCCGAATCCTCAAGGATCCGGATTGAATTCCCCTATTTTCTCACCAGGCAGGCACCGATCACCGGGGCAGAGGCGAAGATGAGTTACCTTTGCGCCTTTACCGGAGAATCGAACAAAGACAGTGAAGATTTTATGCTGACAGTCACCGTTCCCGTCAGCACACTCTGCCCGTGCAGCAGGGAGATCAGCAAAGCAGGCGCGCACAACCAGCGCGGTTACATCACCATGGAAGTCCGAACAGAGAAGGAAAACAACGGCAAATTCGCCATGCTCTGGATTGAAGAGCTTGTGGAAATCGCTGAAGCCTCAGCTTCTTCACCTCTCTACACCATACTGAAGCGCCCTGATGAAAAATTCGTAACAGAACATGCATACAATAACCCGGTATTTGTGGAAGATATCGTAAGGAATGTGGCAGAAAAGCTGGGGAAAGACAAAAGAGTAATCCAATTCACAGTAACTGCGGAAAACCACGAGAGCATCCACAACCACAACGCCTATGCGGTTGTCACATGGACAAGACCGGTTTCCCCTGAAAAAGACTCCTGCATCTGAGTTTTACAAGCCCGGGCTGTGATATTTAACCGCCTGGATAATTTAAAGAATGAATATTTCTTTCTGACCAATCCTGAATCAGGATGAGATCCTCCCGCCCCTTCAAACCATGATTCCGTTGCACCACTACTTCTCTTCAATTAACTCGCCTTTGCAGCACTATAAGTGTTGCATCGTTTAAAAACTTCCTGCCTTAGTAGACGTCCGCTAACCCTTGCAAATCCCCTGGGTTAGCGGATACATTTCATCTCCCAACATCAAGTGAATTCCCGTTGACGGAGCTAAACACTCTTTTAATATTTGGTCAGAGTAAATATTCCAGAGATATACTGAGTGCGGTAGAATCATCGTTCAGTTCATAAATAACCCCTGGCTGACTTAACAAATATTTCCGGGCAAATGCTCAGATTATGCTTCGCAAAGCTCAGTTGATTCCTAAAAAAGATTCAGACCATGCGGTGATTGAAGGCATGAACTATTCACTGGCACCCCCTCCCCCCGCCAGATACATAATCCGATCAAACTTACCACCGATTCCGGGCAAGCTTTCCGGGGTAAAGTTTCCACTCTCGCCGGAGATATCTTTCCAGTAGGGTCGGTGATTTCGCGATTATTTCATCAATCCAAAAGCACATACCAAGACAAAATGAAATCGGGATGCTATGCTGATTCTAAAACAAGAAGAATCATGACGAGAACTCTAAGAGTCTAGGCTTGAATGCGCGCTCCCAAAATGATATACTTATAGCATAGAATTCTTAGTATTGGGCAGGAGAATAGTATGCTTTATTTTGAGTGGGATGAAAACAAAGCAAAAGAGAATCAAATAAAACACGGAGTGTCTTTTAACGAAGCCAGCACTGCTTTTAGCGATTCGCTTTCACTAACTATTCACGACCCTCTGCATTCTGATGAAGAAGATAGATTTGTTTTGCTCGGAATATCAGTAAGCAACCGTCTTCTACTTGTTGTTCACACAGAACGTATTGACAAGATCAGAATAATCAGTGCAAGAAAGGCAACAAACAACGAGAGAAAATATTATGAAAACAATGCCAAATGATCCAACAATCCTAGAAGAGTATGATTTTAGAGATGCAGTTAAAGGCAAATACTCTGCCAGATACTCCGAGGGCACCAATGTTATTGTTATTGACAAAGATGTCATGGCATATTTCCCAGATCATGATGCAGTGAATCAGGCTCTCAGGTCTATTATTTCAATAATAAAAAAGCATGATCTGACTATCGAACAACTTGCCTCTCACTGACTACGATCACGCTGAAATGTATTCAGGAAATAGTAGTTAATCCCCTCATACAACTCCCATGCAAATTCCTAGAATCTCTGATACTGCTGCGTAGAACCTCGGTCAATCCTCCTAAAAGAATCATGACGACAATTGTCTACCGGACAGCCTACTGCCAACTGTGGAGATAATTATCCATGGGAGCTTGGATTCCGAACAAAGAACGAAACTGGACTCTCAGTTGATTCATTTATCAAGGCAAATTCCGAATGATGCCTGATCAAACCCTTGTGATTGGTATAAATGGGCATTATCATTCTCTGGGAATATGTAGAGAGACACAAGACAACAAAAAACCGAACAATGGGCTGTAGCTGAATTTTGCCAGTAAGTAAGCAGCTTCTTTTACAATCAGCTAAGCCCAAGCGTTCGTGCGCCAAGCTCAGCTTGGTGCTTCTTATAGAGTGAGCTACTCACAAGGAGTAGCAAGTCCCTATCAGGTAAAGCCTAACCAGCAGCCCGTATCGAGTGTTGCGCCTGTGGCGGAGCCGGTGTACGCGCCGGTGAACAAAATGGGTGAAGCGTACACAGAGAAAGCAATATTGCCAGAACCGAAGCGCTCCCATGCG
>JAIOSV010000088.1 GCA_021107435.1 Candidatus Sabulitectum sp.
CAATATAGTAAGCAGGGTTTGCAGCAAAGTCCTCGTAAGTGTAGTAATTATAGGAAAGACCGCAAGTCGGGCATTTATAGCTTTCCATTCCCAGTTCTTCAAGGTTTTCCGGGTATCTGCTGTTGTTGGCAAAGAAAATGGCAGCCTGGATGGCGATAGCTTCCATTTTTTCCCTACAACGATATTCTTCAAGTTCAGGATCGTGCAGCCAGGAAGGAACTCCGTTGTCTATGTATCCGTGGTTGGGGTACACAGGCATGGGGCAACTGACATAGAATACGAACTCAGTGCCTGCGAGCTGGTAGGTGAGTCCACAAGCTGGACACGCAAGACCCGCCAAACCTATTTCTCCCAAGGATTTTGGATATCTGCTGTTGTTGGCAAAGAACATGACAGCCTGACTCGCAATTGTTCTCATGTTGGCTCTGCATTCCCATTTAAAACCGTCAAGATCGTTTTCTTCGTTCAGAAGATTCGGAAGGGCAGGAGAGGTCACATCGTCACCGGTACTTGTGCAGGCAATTGATAGAATAAGAAATATCAGGCTACTGATTAGTGTAAAGGAGCGCATTTTAACCTCCATGTTTGTTTGAATTCCATTCTGAAGCATGAAGGAACACCCGGCTCATGTCAATGGTAAAATCAGCTTATACAGAATTTCTTATCGGAAGCTGTTGCTGTTCACTCATCTTCGAGCCAGCTTACTATCCCATCAATAATGCATCCGTGGTTGGGATCAAACGGCAATGGGCACCAAACGGAGAAAGAAGGGTTGCCTGAAGCGTCAACAGGAGAAATGATATATGTGAATTCACAGGAAGGACACACAACGCCTGCCATACCCATTTCTTCCAGATTATTCGGGTATCTGTCGTGGTATGCGAAGAAAATAACTGCCTGAGAGGCAATGGTTCTCATAGTTGCTCTGCAAGCATTTTCTTCATTCCCGGGACCCGGTTGCCAGGAGGCGACGCCGTCAATTATCGAACCGTGATTCGGTATCCCTTGAAGCGGGCAGTTCAGCGCGAAGTGCTCTTGATCTCCCTTGAGTTCATATGAAAGACCGCATTCCGGGCAGGTCATTTCGCTGTAGGGTTCACCGAGGGCTTCCAGATCAGAAGGATAATAGCTGTTACTGGCACAGTAAATAACACAGGCGCTGCCGATGGTTCGCATGCTTGCTCTGCATTCCCGTGTAAAACCGTCAAGATCGTTTTCTTCGTTCAGAAGATTCGGAAGGGCAGGAGAGGTGACATCGTCACCGGTACTTGTGCAGGCAGCTGATAGAATAACAAGTATCAGGGTGCTGATTAGTGTAAAAGAGCGCATTTTAACCTCCGTGTTTGTTTTTACGTTATTCAAGTATTGATAAATGAAGAAAGTGCGTCAAGGGCATTGTTTTCTACGATACCGTAGCATTTATGCTATATTGCTGCAGTGGATTCGGGGAGGAGAGTATGGATTCTACAAAAGCCATTCTTGAGAGTATTTCAGATGGTGTTTTTACAGTTGATTCCGGTTGGAAAATCACTTCTTTCAATCGGGCAGCAGAGGAAATCACCGGTGTTCCCCGTGCTGAAGCAATTGGGCGTGAATGCAGTGAGGTTTTCAGGTCATCCATGTGCGAGACCGCCTGCGCTCTTCGGGAATCCATGTCTACAGGGAGGCCTGTTCTCTGCCGGTCAGGATACATTGTAGATTCTGATGGCGAGAGGATTCCTGTGAGTGTTTCCACTGCGGTACTCCGCGATGAGAAAGGGAAAGTGCTGGGGGGGGCTGAAACATTCAGAGACCTCAGTGAGATTGAAAGCCTTAAGAACCAGTTGCAGGGACGGTATCGGGTTGGTGATCTAGCGAGCAGAAGCTCCGGGATGCAGAAGATTTTCAAGCTGATTCCTGCTGTGGCATCATCACCCACAACCGTTTTAATAGAGGGGGAGACCGGAACAGGCAAAGAGGTGCTTGCCCGGGCCATTCACTCGAGCGGATCCCGGAGGGATGAACCGTTTGCTGCTCTTAACTGCGGCGCTCTTCCGGACGCGCTGCTGGAATCGGAGCTTTTCGGATACCGGAGAGGTGCGTTTACAGGAGCCACCGGAGACAGAGAAGGCAGATTTATCGCAGCAGGTGATGGAACTCTCTTTCTGGATGAAATAGGTGACATAAGTACCGCCATGCAGGTGAAACTGCTAAGGGTGCTGCAGGAAAGAGTTGTAACGCCTCTTGGCTCCAACAAATCCATTACGGTGAAGGCCAGAATCATCTGCGCGACCAACAGGGATCTTGATTCACTGGTACAGTCCGGTGAATTTCGGCAGGATCTGTTCTACAGGATAAATGTAGTGAGGCTGGAGATTCCTCCGCTGCGGGAACGGCCGGAGGATATTCCTCAACTGCTTGATGTACTGCTGAAGAAGCACTCATTTGCTCAGGGAGTTGATGTGAAGGAGTATGATCCTCAGATACTGCCTCTGCTTATGGGGTACTCGTGGCCGGGCAATGTAAGAGAGCTTGAGAATTTTGTGGAAAGAGCGATTGTTCTTTCCACAGGAGTTGAGATAACCATACAGGACCTGCCTGTGGAGATACTTCCCAGAAGAAACAAAGCAGCATATGCTTCAGGCACCATGCGGGGAGCAAGAGCTGACACTGAAAGACAGATGATTCTTGCCGCGCTCGAGAACAACCGGTTTAACAGAACCGCTGCCGCTTTGGAACTGGGTATCCACAAAACTACTTTCTACAGAAGAATTAAAGCACTGGGTATACCTCTGCCGGAATCAGATGGTCGTAGCTGATATGCTACTGAACGGTATCTATGTAGTAGTGCTATCGCTACGGTATCTTCTTACTTGTTTTTCTCTGCTTCTTTGTATCCATTTGCTGATTAACTACATACTGGATTATTCAGGCTTTGGCATACAATATGCATCAGGGAGGGGTGGAGGTGAACAAAGTGAGAATAGCTCTTACGGTCTGGAATGGAAGAATTGCCCCTGTCTTTGACGTAGCGGGTACAGTGCGACTAGTTGAAGTGGACGGGGAAATTGTCATCGACGACAGGCTGGTTAGTCTTCCTCACAGCACTGGAATGATGAGAAGAGTTGCCGCCCTTGTTGAAGAGAATATTGATGCTCTTGTGTGCGGCGCAGTTTCAAGACCGGTTCACCGAATGCTGGTTGATTCCGGAATAAAGGTTCATTCCTTTGTATCTGGAGAAGAAGATGAAGTACTTAAAGCGCTTTTGACAGGCGGTCTTGAGGAAAATCCGTTTATCATGCCCGGTTGCGGTATGGGACGGAACGGACGGGGCTGCGGAAGAGGCGCAGGAAACAGAGGAAAGGGCAGGAACAGAGGTAGAGGTTTCGGCCCTGGAAGGAAAGAGGTGTAAAATGCCGGGTGGAGACGGATCAGGACCTAACGGAGCAGGACCCCGCGGAGGAGTTTGTGTTGGTGCCGGCCTGAGAAGGGGTTTCGGTATGGGCAGAGGACGCGGTATGGGCTTCGGTAGAGGATTTACCGGTATGGGCTTCGGTAGAGGATTTGCCGGTGTGTATCCTGCGTATCCGGTGAATCAAATGTCAGAGCAGGAAATGCTCGAGAACCGTGCGCGGGTGCTTGAACAGGAGCTTGCTGCTTTAAAGAGCAGGCTCGGACAGGACTCCGAAAATACGGAGAACTGATTAAACTGGTCAGCCGGTATCTCTGTTATCGGAATACCGGCTGACTGTATAAGGTGAAAGAGAGTTAAAATGAAGATAGCAATCGCCAGTTCGGGAAACACACTTGAATCACCGGTTGACGGCAGATTCGGCAGAGCTCCCGGCTTCATAGTGTACGATACAGATAATGACACCTTCACAATTGCCGACAACCGGCAGAATCTGAACGCCGCTCAGGGCGCAGGAATTCAAGCTGCTCAGAATGTCGCGGAGACCGGTGCTGGTGCAGTGATTGCCCCCAACTTCGGCCCGAAGGCTTTTTCTGTGTTGAAGGCTGCTGGAATTAAGGCATTAATCAGCAATGCTGCCACAGTTCAGGATGTAATTGATGAGTACAAATCCGGCAAACTCAGTGAATCAAGCTCAGCGAATGTGCAGGGTCACTGGTAATGATAATAGCCGTTGCGTCCGGTAAAGGAGGAACGGGAAAGACCACTGTTGCGGTGGCTTTAAGCCTGGCAGGCTCAGAGCCTGTGATTTACGCTGACTGTGATGTGGAGGAACCCAATGGCAGCATTTTCCTGAGACCTGAGGTTGCCTGTACAGAAAAAGTACTTGTGGAAGTACCGAAGATTGATGAGGAAAAGTGCACCTCCTGCGGAAAGTGCGCCAGGTTCTGCCAGTTTAACGCTCTGGTTTCACTTGGCACTCCTCCTCTTGTTTTTCCGGAACTCTGTCACAGCTGCGGGGGTTGTGAGATTGTCTGTCCGGCAGGTGCCATTTCCTGGAAAAAAGTGCCTGTTGGCGAAATTACTCTGGGTAAGAGCGATGGTGGCAGAATCTCTGTAATACAGGGGAAACTTGATGTGGGAAGTTCACTTGCCCCGCCTGTGATCAGGCAGGTGAAGTCGTACATTGCTGATGATGCTCTTACAGTTATCGACTGCCCGCCGGGTACATCATGCCCTGTTATAGAGTCACTTGGTGACGCTGACTATGTTCTCCTGGTTACAGAGCCGACGCCGTTTGGACTGCATGATCTGAAACTCGCGGTTGAAACTGTGCGCGTCCTGGGTTTGCCGTTTTCAGTGGTAATCAACCGGTTTGATGAGGGAGACAGTGGTGTGGAGGATTACTGTCTTGAGGAGAGTATTCATGTAACAGCCAGGATTCCGCACAGACGGGAGATGGCTGAAGCTTATTCCAAAGGTGGAAATCTTTTTGACGCCATTCCTGAAATGCGTGCATTGTTTGAGGGAATTCCCCGTATCATTGAGAGGGGAGTGGAAGAGAAATGAAGGAAATCGTTGTTATCAGCGGTAAAGGCGGCACAGGCAAGACCAGTATTACCGGGTGTTTCGCGGCTCTGGCGGAAAACGCGATACTCGCGGATTGCGATGTTGACGCTGCTGATCTGCATATGCTTCTGGCCCCCGAAGTAACCAAGAAAACTGATTTCATCAGTGGCAATGAGGCCATAATAAGGGAAGATGACTGTACCGGCTGCGGTATCTGCATGGAGAAATGCAAGTTCAATGCCATAGAAATCACAGCTGAAGGTAAATACCGAGTGGATCCATTCGGTTGCGAGGGTTGCATGGTCTGCGTGGAGGTCTGCCCTGTGAAGGCTATTGATTTCCCCCCAAACCACTGCGGAGAATGGTACTACTCTCACACAAGATTTGGACCTATGGTTCATGCCAGACTTGGAATTGCCCAGGAAAACTCAGGCAAGCTGGTCAGCACAGTAAGACGGGAAGCTGCAGCAAAAGCAGAGGAGTTGAAAAAGGATTTAATTATTGTTGATGGCCCTCCGGGAATTGGATGTCCGGTAATCGCTTCTATAACGGGAGCATCATTACTGGTTGTGGTCACAGAGCCAACCATTTCCGGTAAACACGACATGAAAAGGGTGCTTGAACTGGCGAAGCATTTTTCTGTACCTGCCCTTGTTATAGTGAACAAATGGGATATCAACCCTGGAATGACTGCGGAGATTGAGAAAGAGACCCTGCTTGGTGACGCGTATCCCATTGGACGAATACCTTATGATAGAGCCTTCACTGCCGCGCAGATAAACGGAAGGACACTGGTTGAAGAAACGACCGGGACAGCCGTTGAAAACATAACTACTATATGGGAGCAAGTATGCCGGAAACTGAAGTAAAGGAAGATCAGAGTTGCGGAGGAAACTGCGATTCATGCGCGGTTAGTTCCTGTGATGCCAGTGAGCAGAGACCGGGCGAAAGTGCTGAGGATTTTGCCAACCGTCAACTGCTTACAAAAAGAATGCTGGGGATAAAGCACAAGATTGTGGTGCTTTCCGGAAAAGGCGGAGTCGGGAAAAGCACCATTGCCGTGAATCTGGCTGTTTCCCTGTCTATTGCCGGCAAAAAAGTGGGTTTGCTGGATGTTGATATACACGGCCCCTCAATTCCAACCATGCTCAACCTTGAAGGAGCAAGGGCACAGTCCAGCGGCAACAACAGTATTCTCCCTGTAGAGATGGGGGCTTTAAAGGTAATGTCTCTGGGATTTCTACTGGAGAACAAGGATAGCGCCATAATCTGGCGTGGACCGATGAAGATGGGTGTTATTGAACAACTCCTGAGGGATGTTAACTGGGGAGATCTTGACTATCTGATTATCGATTCACCTCCGGGAACCGGCGATGAACCTCTTTCCGTGGTTCAACTCATTGGAAAGATGGACGGTGCCGTAATGGTTACTACTCCACAGGACGTTTCAGCGGCTGACGTAAGGAAATCACTCGATTTTTGTCGTCAACTCAACCTTCCGGTGGTTGGGATAGTGGAGAACATGAGTGGATTCATCTGCCCGGATTGTGGAAAGGAAACTGCAATTTTTCAGGGAAACAACGGTGAAATCATGGCAGAAGAGGCCGGTGTTCCCTTCCTTGGAAAAATACCTTTTGATCCCGCAGTTGGATCATCCTGCGATAAGGGGGCTCCGTTCATCTACCACTACAGCAAAACAGAAACAGCAAAGCGATTTGAGAGTGTAATCAAACAAATTCTTGACAGAGAAGAAAAGGAATAAGGAGAAATATGCGTATCGCGATACCCATGGCGAACGGTGCCCTCTGCATGCATTTCGGGCACTGCGGCACATTTGCGATTGTAGATGTGGAAGACAACAAAGTAACAGCAATCTCAGATACTGTTCCACCACCTCATCAGCCCGGTCTTCTTCCTCCATGGCTTGCGGAGCAGGGAGTAACAATGGTGATAGCCGGCGGTATGGGCTCACGGGCGCAGGCCCTCTTTACCCAGAGCGGTATTGAAGTTGTAACCGGAGCAAGCGGTACAAGTGCCAGGGAAATTGTGGAAAACTATCTTGGTGGAACTTTGGAAACTGTTGAAAATGCCTGTGACCATTAACCGGTAAGTATTTACCAGCTAAAAAAAGGGGCGACTCGATTGAGTCGCCCCCCGTTGTTTGTAAGATTAGTAGCGCCTGGGTCTTTCTTCCCGAGGTTTTGCTTCGTTAATCTTGAGAGGTCTTCCATCGAGCTCAACACCATCGCCCTGGGCGATTGCGTTTCTCGCGGCCTCTTCAGGCATTTCGACAAAACCGAATCCACGGCTGCGGCCGGTCTCTCTGTCGGTGATTACTCTTGCATCGGTAACTTCGCCGTAGCTTTCGAAAAAGGTTCTGAGTGAATCATCGTCAACGCCCCAAGACAGGTTTCCTACGTACAGGTTCATGCGTATCCCTTTCGTACTATGTCATCTTAGAATCAACCGAATCTTCGCGACGACACAAAAGAAGCCCGGCCATATCCCACCTTTGGAATATTACTGGTAATATGCACACTTATTTAAGAATGTAAACACCTGCCGGAAAACAGCAAGTGTTTGCCAGTGAACAAAAAAAAGGCGACTCTGTTGAGCCGCCCCGTTACTTGTAAGATTAGTAGCGCCTGGGTCTCTCTTCACGAGGTTTGGCTTCGTTAATCTTGAGAGCTCTTCCGTCAAGCTCAACACCGTCGCCCTGGGCGATAGCGTTTCTTGCGGCCTCTTCAGGCATCTCGACAAAACCGAATCCACGGCTGCGGCCGGTCTCTCTGTCGGTGATTACTCTTGCGTCGGTAACTTCGCCGTAGCTTTCAAAAAAGGTCCTGAGTGAATCATCATCAACGCCCCAGGACAGGTTTCCTACGTACAGGTTCATGCGTATCCCTTTCGTACTATGTCATCTCAAATATGAACCGAATCTTCGTGACGACACAAAAGAAGCCCGGCTGTACCTCATCATTGAGATACCCAGTAATATGCACAATAATTTCTTGATGTAAAGAGCCCTATCGAAATTCCGGGGAACAAGGTGTTAGTTAGCATTCATATACAGTTATCCGGACTGGATCATATAATGGCGATAGTGAATGAAATATGGTTGTCTACTGACAGTTCCATTGAAGCGTATGAGGTCATCAGCCCTTCCAGCAGGGCACTCTTGAAACGTACACGGGCAGTAAACAGAAAAGGGGCGACTCTGAAAAGCCGCCCATTGCATTGGCAGATATTTATTGCCTTGGCCTGGCTTCGCTGATTCTAACAGGTCTTCCATCAAGCTCAGCGCCCTCGCCCTGAGAGATGGCCTTTCTTGCAGCATCTTCGGGCATTTCAACAAATCCGAATCCACGGCTGCGGCCAGTTTCTCTGTCGGTAATAACTCTTGCCGATGTAACTTCGCCGTAGTTTTCGAAGAAGTTCCTGAGGGCATCGTCATCAACACCCCAGGACAGGTTGCCCACATACAGGTTCATGCAAATCCCTTTCGTACTATGCCATCTCCAGAATCAACCGTATCTTCACAATGACACAAATGAAGTCCGGCATTATCCCCTTTTAAATCTACTTGCATAATATGCACATTTATTGCCACTGGTAAATACCCCTGCCGGAAAAAGTTGTACAGCGGATCAGTAACATGCAATATTCCAACTGAGCTTCACTTACAGTCTGTTCAATAATACTGCGGGATTGGCATACAATGATTGTTTCTGTTATAGCGATGTTTGTTCCTTTTCTTACCGGCCTGAACGGTCCGGACGGGCTTTATGCAACTGAAAATGGTATCTATGTTTGTGAGGAGAATACCGGGAGAATTCTGTGCGTCACTGCTGACGGGAATGCGATTGTAGTCGCAGAGGGACTTGCCTCTCCAGAGGGCATTTATGTTGCGGAGGATGGAAGAATACTGGTGGTGGAAGACACAATGTCCGGTCGACTTGTTGAAATACATCATGGTTGTTTTACAACTCTTGCCAGTGACCTTTGCTGCCCAGAGGGTGTCACGGTGGATAACAGAGGTACGATCTGGTTTACCACCGGGGGAATAGAGGGCGGAAGTATATTCACCACTCTATGGAAAATCACCTCCAATATCCCTACGCGGGAATACTCGCTGCCTTCCGCATTCAGTTTTTCTGATCTGGAGGTTGCGGCTGACGGGATGATATACATCTGCAGTGAGTCTTCAGGCATTTTCGGGAATGTTGCAGTATTCCGGTTTGATCCGGTTACTTTTGCACTCACCCCGTTTGTTACGGGAGTTACTGCCTGTGAAGGCATCGGCATGACTGATGGCGGTTTCCCATTCTATATAACCGAGGAGAGCGGGGCTGTTTACAGGGTGGATTCCAGCGGAGTACTCTCTCTTGTTCAGAGTAACCTGTCTGCAGTGGAGGATGTCGCGGTATTCAATAATCAGATATTTGTTACGGAAGATGGAACCGGATCTCTGCTGAGACTGGATGTTGATGAGTAAATACGCTCCGGATTCGTACAGGGGAATAATCGCAATATCCCTGCCAATAATCGCAGGAATGGCCGGCAGAACCATTATGATGTTCTGTGACAGGCTTTTCCTTGCCCGGCACAGCCAGCTGGAGCTTCAGGCTGCACTTCCAGCCGGGCTTCTCAGCTTTGCTTTTCTCTGTATTCTTTTTGGAACGGTGAGTTACTCGAGTACCTTTGTTTCCCAGTATTTTGGAGCCGGGGACAGAAAAGGCTGTTCAAGATCTCTGGCGCAGGGTCTTTATCTTGCCATGTTCTCCGCACCTGTTCTTGCGGCAATGACAATACCCGGTTCCATGCTGCTAAACCTTTCCGGTCACGCACCGGAGGTTCTTGTTCTTGAGCATATTTACTTCAGGATACTTATGCTTTCAGCAGCCGGTCCGGTGTTTACCGCTGCGGCATCTTCATTCTGGAATGGGAGGGGGAAGACCGTCCCTGCCATGCTTGCTGTACTTGCAGGCGCAGGAATCAACATCGTTCTTGACTATGTAATGATTTTCGGGAAGCTGGGTTTTCCGGAGATGGGTATTGAGGGAGCAGCAATAGCAACGGCAGTATCATCTTTCGTTCCCGGTATCATTCTGACAATAGCTGCATATACAGGCAGAACTGCCAGGAGTTACAGAACACGGGAGAACTTCAAGTTTTCCTGGTCACTTACAAGAAGAATACTGAAATTCGGTTTTCCTGCCGGGTTGCAGATATTCATGGATGTGGCCAGCTTCACCGCCTTTATATTCATTGCAGGCAGGCTTGGAGTTGTGGACTTTACCGCAAACAATCTCGTTTTAAGCGTAAACAATCTGGTATTCAATCCTCTGATGGGTTTCGGCTTTGCCACTACAGTCATTGTGGGCAGATGCATTGGAATGGGCAATACGGATATGGCTGTTCGGGCGACAAGGCGAACCTTTCTGCTTTCCCTCTTGTACTTCGCGCCTCTGGCGGTAACCTTCGTTCTCTTTCCGCATTTTTACACAAGACTCTTCTTCAGTCCTGATTCCGCCTGTACTTTCGATGAACTCTACAGCACAACCCGTCAGCTTCTTCTGATAGTCGCTGCCTGGGGGGTATTTGACGCAGTTAACCTTATGTACAGCGGGGCACTTCGGGGAGCAGGTGACACAAAGTTCGTTGTCTGGGTCTCGGCTCTTCTCGGATGGTTGTTCTGGATCCCCGGTACGCTTTATCTCTACTCCGTCCGCGATTCCGGTATTGTGGATATCTGGCTCTTCACCAGCTTCTATGTGGGTATTTTCGGACTGGTCTTTTTCTTAAGATTCCGAACTGGCAAGTGGAAAAGAATTGATTTACTGGGCAGGCACAAGGAGATATCTTTACAAGAAGGATTGCAACAGGGTCAGTAAGTTTTCCTCTGAAGTTACCAAACCGGGAAAAAGAAACAGATCGATCTGTCGGGCAGACACAGGGAGATGTCTGTGGCTCTTGTGCGGCAACCTTGTTTTCTCCATACTCGCTGAAGATGTTTATCCGTGAAGGGGGTTTTCATGATTCTTGCGGGTCTTTTTGTATTTTCTCTGATGGCGGGGCCGATAACGTTTATCAACGAAGAAACATCACGTTACCCGTCGGTTCACAGGCTGGCAATGGAGCACAACCACTCGAATCAAATCCATGAAGTAACCATTACAGATAACAGCGGAGATGCCCAGTTGCACGGGACGGTTTTCGGATTCCTGCCATACTGGGTTAATCAGGCATGGCTTCAGTACGATCTCATAAGTGTACTGGCTGTATTCGGAGTGGATATGGGCTCAGGCGGTACAATAACCAACAGTCATGGGTTTCCGGCAACTTTCGCTGCCGCAATGGATCAGGCTCATGCCAACGGAGCGATTGCAGTGGTAACAGTAACCAATTTCTATGGATCTTCAATCCATTCCATTCTCACAACGAACAGATCGATGGCCATTGCCACCATTACAGACCTCGTGAATTCCACAGTGGTGGATGGTGTGTGCATCGACTTCGAGAATGTTCAGGCATCAGACGCGGACAGTCTTGTAACATTCATGGAGGATATCAGGACAGCGCTTCCGGATGCCCACATATCCATCTGCACTCCGGTCGTAGACTGGTCGGGAGCTTTCAATTACAGTGAATTGGCTGAGACCTGTGATGCCCTTATGATGATGTGTTATGCCTTTTCCGGTTCCTGGAGTACAATAGCTGCTCCCAATGCTCCGCTGGTGGGCTGGGGCAGTACCCCTGAATCTTCAAGCAACATGGCCTGGGCTCTCTGCGACTACGTCCGCTATGCCCCGGAGGTTCATGAGAAGCTGGTAGTGGGTCTTCCTTACTACGGTCACGAGTGGGAGACCGCGAGTCAGACACCCCACTCATCAGCAGGTAACTGCTGCACGTTTTTTTACACAACACTCGCAGAAAGGGCTGAGACATACGGGGCACTCTGGGATGAAGAATCTCTTACACCGTGGTACAATTACTACTCCGGAGGCTGGCACCAGGGCTGGTACGATAATGATCAGTCTTTGGGTCTGAAGTACGATATGGTTACAATGGCCGGCATGCAGGGTATAGGTATCTGGGCGCTTGGTTACGACGGTGATCTTCCTGAATTGTGGGAGCAGCTTGAAGCCAGTTTTGGAGCACCCGCTCCAAACGACATGATGACTGATAATCTGGAGGACTGTTGTACAATTCATGGCCCGTCCTCATACTGGCATCCTTACACAGAAAACGGGCAGTACCACACATTCTTCTATACCGGCTCTGTCTCCTCCGGTTCCGACATCAACTGGGTTCAGTGGAATTTCCACCTGCCTGACAGCACAGCCAGTTACTTCCTGGAGGTTTACATCCCACCCACCGGTACAGCCACAGTTACCTACAATATTCTGCACAGCTCAGCGGAAGACAGCGTCACTGTGGCTCAGTCAGCTTTTCCAGCGCAGTGGGTTTCTCTGGGTGGTCCTTACAGCGCTGCAGAGGGCCTTGTGGTCACAACAGGAGACAATACAGGCTCAAGCGGGCAGAGAATTGTTGTTGATGCCATTCGCTTCACAGAGAGCACAGGAATAGAAAACGTGACCGGTCGTACTCCGGCTCAGTTCTCAGTATCTGCAAGCCCGGCTTCATCTTTTACAATATGTTCACCGGATGGCGGACATCTGCGTATCATGGACATTTCAGGCAGAACAATGGTAGAGAATAACTTGCAGCCAGGAGATTCCTGGAAATGGAACATGAATGCTCCGGCAGGGGTATATTTCATCAGCATTGACGGAACTGGAGGATTCTCTTCTTGCAGAGTGATTCTTATCAGGTAACCGGAAAGAAAGGCCTGGGATGAAGCTTATTATATTTATTCTTCTTGTGGTATCTTCGCTGCTGCCTGCTTCTGAATTTGTAATAGGGGAACGCTCACAACCGGGAGCTGACCCCTTCTGCGGAAGTTGAGGCCCTTCCTCCAAACACTGCCAGGTGGTAGTACCGGAATCACAGCTTGATGGTCCCATGACCATCACAGAGATATCTTTTGAAAGAGCCCCAATGGGATCATCCTCTGTACTGCTCTACGGTTTTAAAATTGCCCTTAGTGAAGCAGGGGGGGAAGAACTGGGAAGGGACTTCGGAAAGAACTCTGCTGAAGATTCCGCCTTTGAGGTTGTCTACTCGGGAACAAGAGTTACCGCCGCTGACAACGGAGAGGGCAGGGTCAGCTTTTCCCTTGACACGCCCTACGAATACACAGGGGGCAATCTGCTGATCGATCTCTCCTACAGCAATATTGAGGGCAGTATGTACGTCTGGAGCTGGAATTCAAACGGATACCGTTTCCTCACAGCAAGCGGAGCCAACTCTACCGAAGGCATTGTTTCACCGCTGGTACCCGTAATGGTTATTATCGGGGAATAAGCTTGCTGAATTATGAAAACCACGAGCTCGGCTTACAAGCTGTATCACGCTGATACGGGCCATGATTTGCTAAAGTTGTGTCAGTATTTCAGCACCATTATCTGTGACAAGAATGGTGTGTTCAAATTGTGCGCTTAAACTTCCGTCAGTGGTGGTAACTGTCCATCCGTCACTTCTGGATGTTTTTACATTGTATGAGTTACCCATGTTGATCATTGGTTCTACGGTGAATGTCATTCCTCTGCGAAGGCGAATCTTGTTTTCCTTTGTGAAGTGATGAAAGACCTGCGGATCCTCATGGAATTTTCGCCCTATGCCATGGCCGGTATAATCACGGACGATGGAATATCCGAATTTCCCTATGTATTTTTCGATTGATTTCCCAACTTCATGAAGATACTTTCCCGGTTTGATGGCATCGATTCCTCTGTACATGGCTTTTTCTGTTCGCTGTACAAATTCTTCGGTTTTCCTGTCAACTTCACCTATCATGAATGTTCTTGATGTGTCGCCGTGAAAACCATTCAGAATCACGGTTACATCGATGTTTACAATATCCCCGTTTCTCAAAACATCATTTTCCGAAGGAATGCCATGACAAACTACATTGTTAATGGAAGTACAGATGCTTTTCGGGAAACCACGATAATTCAGTGGAGCTGATGCCGCACCGTGCATTCTTGTAAATACAGCGCTTAAATCGTTCAGATATAGTGTAGTAACGCCGTCCTTGACATAGGGCTCGAGGTGAGTCAGCAGTTGCGCTGCAAGTCTTCCTGCTTTGCGCATTTTCTCAATTTCACCGTTATTCTTTATTCTAATCAATGCTCATTTCCGATCATCAAACTCAAGTACTTTACCGGCACCACCTTCAATGCACTTTTCAGGATACAACCTCTCTATTTCTTTTTTATGCTTTGTACAGTGAGTCGGACAAATCTTTTGAATATCTTCAAGAATTTCAAATTTATCAAATCCGTGCAGTCCACCTATAATCGCATATACATTCCCGAATTCAGAAACGGCATGAACGATATTTTCAATCCCTGGATGACCGCAGCCGATTACCAGCACAAGTCCTCTGGTAGTGGTAATCGCGAGGGATTGCTCTCTTTTATCCAGTTCACCGGTTAGGAAAACACCGGGATAAATTTCTGTGGGTTTATCGTAGTTACGAACCTTGTTGGGATACATGATTCCTCGAAAGGAAAGGGGAGCATGAACAACTGCTTTATCATTTGCATTAAGAAACGCAGAGAGCCCTCCTATGTGATCAAAGTCGGGGTGTGAGATCACAATATCATCAACGGACTTCGGGTCAATATTCAAATATTTGAGATTCTCAAGAAGAATCTTTCCGTTCCCTCCGGTATCAAACAGAATATTCCGTCTGCCGGTATTAATAAAGCAGGCCCATCCCCAGTCAGCTGTTAAATCTGATCTGGTGGTGGTGTTGTCGTAGACAATTGTTATTTTCAATGAACTACCCCTTTGCTTTGAGCAGACGGAGATGATTGTGGAAGAATAGCTGCTCTTTAAAATCGCTGAATCCAAATCCCGGCATTATGTGTTTCCAGTTTCGTTCAACATACTCAAAAGCGTATCTGCATTCAACTACTCTGAAGGGAATCCTGAAGTACAGGGGTGTTTCATCTCGCTCTTTCACGGGGGTGAGAGTTTGTATCTTACTCAGTTATATACGGTGTTGCGGTTAGAGTATTTATGATTGATCCGGGTTGAGCCCTATTCTAAACGAACCATCCTCTGAACCATCTGCTGATCACCGACAGTGATAACGGCAAAATAGATACCATGACCAAGCAGTTCTCCAGCGTTATCTCTTCCGTTCCAGGAGAGCAGCAGCTCTCCGGCGGGACACATATCTTCCATAAGCGATGCAACCTGCCTGCCGGTTATGTCATACACAACAGCAAGAACCATTCCTGAAGTTGGTACTGTAAGAAGCATTGAAGTCGATGATGTGAACGGGTTGGGATAAGCCGGGAGAAGGGATGGCATCATAACTCCCGGACCCGACTGCTCCTCAATACCGGCCGGGTAACCGGCCAGCTCCAGAGATGGATCACCGTAAAGGTTAAAGTTGTACATATTTCCGTACTCGTAGATATGTGACCAGCCGTAAACGGTTGTAGCATCGTA
>JAIOSV010000122.1 GCA_021107435.1 Candidatus Sabulitectum sp.
ACTCGGAGGCAATACAAAAACAATAGTATCGGGAGACAAGCATCTTCTTGATGTCGATGGATATTCAGGAATCGAGATTCTTAGACCGGCCGAATTTATAGAGCAATATTTGAGTGAACAATCGAATGAAGCTGACTTTTCTCGTTAGCAGGCTGTCGTAACACTGCAGCTTATTCGAAGCGTTCGCAAGTCAAATAGAAATTGTTGCCACTTGAATGAGTGAGTACGAAGGGGAACATTATGTCTAACAGGATAGATTTGTATAACTTCGGTGATTGTGGTGGGGATTTCGATAAGAACAACCCTTTCTATTTGTACAAGCAGAAATGGGCTCCTGAAATTCTGTTTGAGATCGCAAATGCAAATAGCTATGAATTAACAAAATATGATATTGCATCAAAATTAGGCACTAGCTCAGTTGATTTGGATGAGTTGCTAGCCAATATGGAAAAGATTGGCATGGTGACGAAGAAACAGGACAGGTATTCAGTGTCTTTCTTTGTCATACTAGAGAAGGATCTTCCCATAATAGACAATCTCAGCAGCGCAATTGCTCTCAGGTTAAGTCAAAAAATTTTGAGGTATAAGCAGGAAATCAAAAATTACACCTCCAAGATCAAATGCTTGGATGAATATGGCTATGGTAGAATCCTGTATCATGTGATTGGTTGTGATATTTTTGATGGGACCAGTTTCTCTGAATTCAGCAAGAGGGGTATCTTAAGCATCTCAAAACCTCAGTACGATCATAGAGACTACATTCTTATTGGTTTTGAGCAGAACGAAGTTGTAGCATGCTCAAGTGACAAGATACTTTGCAGCCGCAACTTTAAGGGAGCAGGCAACGTAGAATTCGCGAGTTTCGGGGACAGCAATGGTAATAGACAAGACATGTTCAGATTTATGAGACAAGTAATCTCGCAGCTGATAGATGTTACCCCAAACCTGAGCCTGAATTCTTCATACATACATATCCTTGAACAGCAAAATCAGCATTTGGCTCAGGTATGCGCTGAAATAGTTACAAAGGTTGTTTATGGAGAAAAATCAGTTTCATCCTTTTCGGATGAAGAGAAGGATGCTCTAAAATTCCTTGAGGAGTTGAAATACATCGAAATTGATGAATCTGGCGGGGTAAGAATAGTGGTTCCATTGTTTGATAGAGACGATGCAAAAGCGATAGATGATGTCTCAAACTACTTGATTGAGTTAATCGGAGATGACGTAGCAATGGAATTCAGCAATCTAAAAGTGAAAATGCAAGGATTATCTGCTTTGTCGCATGGAGTGGATGAAAAAGAAATCGCTAACGGATTATGGCATCAGGTATTCGGAAATATTAATGAGAATTTGGTTCTGGAGGGATTATTTGCATCTCCCGAATCAAGAACTGGAGAAGGACGATATTTCCAGGCAATCTACATCAGAGGAAATTGATTTAGGTCTATGAGTATCGCATTAATTCAATGAAAGAAATAGAAATGCCGAGTTGACGAGAAAACTCTGTCCAAAGGAAAAATGAAAACTAAAAATCGAGCTGAAATCTGGAAACAACAGAAATTCAACAACTCCTGTGCTTGGGATTGTTTATCCATGCTCCTCAATACGCAAGGAGTTGAAACAAGCTCTCTGGAGCTTGTTGGATCATCTCACGTTCCATATCAGATAAGCCTTAAACCTGAAGAAAACCTGCTTAAAGCAGGCATGCTTGTTCAGAAGGATAGAAATGTAAATGCGGTGTTAGGAAAATTTGCTTTTCACTTAGTAAGCACAAGAATGCCAACAATCTCTGACTACATTGCCCTGGCAAGAGAAACACTACTCAATGGAAATGCTTTCATAACAAACGTGAATCGTGCATGTAATCTTCCAGGCAGGCATGCATCTATATTCACAGAATTCAGCAATTCTTGCTTTACTGGTCTTGACCCTGATTGCCGACTAGATCGGACAAAAAACTATAGTTTCTCAGATGTCCAGGAAATAATCACTCTCGAGTTCACAGAAGATGAATTTATCAGCGCAGTTTCCGGTGATGAGGGATTTGTCCCTTTGTTAGGTATTCTCTCGCCCTGCGATCCTCATGAGCCCGAACCAGCATTACTTGAGGACATATTCAAGACGAGTGAAAAAGCTTTGGAGTTCTACATATCAGTTACCAGCGACCTTAATTTCGGGACAGGGGAGTCATTACCGGTCACCTATTCATTACTGAAGCCAGTACTAAAGCCCATTGTTACCGATCTAAGAACCGCAATTGAAATCCGGGATGCATACTTGAATAAAGAATCTGAAATTGCTTCATTCCTGAAAATGTTTGAAAGTGAAATCCTTGAATTTCGGAGACTAGTAAAGAATGGTGAAGCGATCCCAGGGGAAATAGAAAATGGACTGAGTGTTTCTCTACAAAAATCTTATAGTATTCTTGAGAAGCACCTTTCATTCGAGACATATAGACAAAATAATGGCTCTAACTGAATCGACAAGAAACAGCGGCGTTTGTTCTTGACTTTGTGAATACTGTTCTGGTTATTCACTGCCACTAAGTGTTGTTACCCTGTGGCAGATCGGTTATCAATGCTGCACGTCAACTCGGCATTCCCCGTTACAGGACAGGCTCCGATCAATTATTGATAATCCAAATAATTCTAGGTTAATTGCTGATGCATAACCTCGGTCGACTCTTAATTGATGAGCAATCTATTCCCTGTTAGGTTTCAAAATGAGACTGGGCAGAAAATTTATTTGTTATTTCTCACTTGTTAGAAGAACATCCGGAGCAAGCTTGCTACCGATTCCGGGCAAACTTGCACCAGAATCCGTTTGCTACTTGTCACCCTGATTTTCTCTTAAAAATTTTTGCTTGAAATAATAATCCAATAAAATAACGCTGCACTATTTCGTATGACATATCATCTTTGGGAAAACCCGGAGGTGATAATGGCACAGAAAAGAGCAGAAGTAAGAATGATTAGAGAGATTTTCAGGTTCCACAGTGGTTGCAGCTATTCTGATAGAAGAATCAGCCAAGTATGTGGTAAGTCACGCCCTACAGTAAAAGCTATCTATTCGGCGGTAAAGCAGGCAGGCTATTCCTGGCCTCTACCAGATAGTCTTGATAATACTGATCTTGAACGAATTGTATACCCTAAAAAGACTTATTCTCGCGAGTGGCCAGAGCCTGACTGGAACTATACCTGGGAACAAATACAACGCAAGGGAGTGACACTAAAACTTCTGTGGCTTAGATACAAATCAGAACATCCGGATGGATACCAGCCTTCCAGCATAAGCAAAGACGCCAAGAACATATACAGTATGATGGCTCTGAAAAAACGGAACAACACCCTATGAACTGCTAACAAGCTGAATTGAGAATCATAGTAAAACAAAAGTGTAGTGTAGTGCCCCACGAAAAGATCCGAGTATTGCTACACAACAAGTTACGAGTTTATACCGGGCTACTGGCTCAGGCGGTTACCGAGTATATGGCTGTACATCAATAGAACAAGCGGTGAACAAGCAAATGCAGTAGAACAGTGGATCCGATACCAACAAACTGTGTGTCACTGTCTGCTGATTTGAAGCCTTGGGATAGTATTCTGCTTCCGGCTTCCTTAACAAAAATATGCCGAACAATTCCTGACAATATATTCATGGATCAGATATGGCTTCTCAAATCAAGTTGACGACCGGCGCCTGGAAGGTATAATATCTATACCATGATGTATGAATATGATTTACAAAAAAGTAAGAAAAACAAAGAGAAACACGGCATTGATTTTGAAGATGCTCAGGCTCTTTGGGATGATCCGGATCTGATTGAAATACCGGCTAAAACAGAAGATGAACCTCGATTCGTGATCATCGGCAAAATTGATAGGACAAACTGGTCAGGAATAATCACATACAGGAACTCAAAGATTAGGATTATTTCTGTGCGCAGATCCCGAACAGAAGAGGTGATGTTATATGAAAGCTAAAGAATTCGATAGGCAATTTGATAATGGAGAAGATGTTCTTGAGTCTCTTGAACTCACTAAGGCAAGGCGTGTGGAGCAAGAACACAGGCGAGTAAATGTTGACTTTCCTGTATGGATGATCCACTCGCTAGATAAAGAAGCGAAACGGCTTGGTATACCCAGGCAGTCTCTAATCAAAGTATTAATTGCTAGACATATAGAACATGCAAGAGCATAATCACCTTTAGGTCAGCGATAAGCTTCGAGATCCCTGGACAAAAGAATAGACCGGACAACCATCTGACCATACTGCGTGCGCTTTGCTAATTCCCTGGCAATCCGAGCAGACATGAAATCCAGTGCCTTGGTAGATTTACATATCAATACTAAATCCTAACGGTACTCCGCAAACCCTTGTGATCGACAAAATTGGGCACTATCATTCTGAAGTAAATCAAAACAAGGCACAAGGCAACAAATTTTCAGCAAACCCAGCAGAACCGCGGCTCATCTAACTGACATACATGTTGTTACGGTCAGCTGATTTGAAGCGTTATGGCATAGATTAAAAGACTGAATGCTAATCATATCTTTTCTGATAACCGTTGTTCTTTCCACAACCAGCGTTACCATTACTGAGCCCAGTTTTTTGCAGCGATATTCGCGATGAAGTGTTTGTTGACGCGGCGGAAACTATCTTCAATAATCAACACTTATGATTTGTTTTTCAGATAGAAGCACAATCGGGAGGTTACAATGAAAACCGGACTGGTACTAGCGTTTCTCGTTTCAATGACTGCTTATACTGCAACAATAACTGTTGAATTTCCCGCTGATATGATGGGAATCTGCCAACTCCCGGCAACGTCGGCTGGAGTGGTCCCGCAACTCTCAGGTGCTTACCCTGAAACTGAAGAAGGATTTCCATCGCTGCCCGGACTGCCCTGGAGCATTCACCTTCCTGCGGGAGAAAAGGCAATATCAATAGCATCCAATGCAATATGGGAAACCATAGCCGATAACATCGTTATACCTCCTCTGCCAGCGCCAACTCCCCTGATTCCTGATGTTGAAGTCACTTCTGCCCGGGCAGTTGATGAAGTCTATTCCTTTGACGGTTTCTGGCCGCTGGAACCTGCACAACTCACCGGTACCGGATTCAGAAATGGTTTACCGGAAGCAGAGGTTCTTGTATTTCCTCTGCGCTGGAACCCGGTTACCGGGGAACTCCAGAAGCTCGTTTCACTTGAAATTGAAATAAGAACTGCTCCCCTTGCGGATAGACCATTCTGCAGTGGAGCAAAGGATGACGATTTCAAGAGAATGCTTATTGTTACCGACTCTTCACTTGAATCAATCTTCCAGCTGCTTGCCGACAGAAGAACTGATCAGGGTATTCTTACTGAAGTAGTAACTATGGATGCGGTCTACGCTACCTCTTCTGGAAGAGATGATGCGGAAAAACTCCGCAACTTCGTGAAGGATTACTATACCGTGAACGGTCTTGATTTCCTCCTTCTTGGCGGAGATACTGATCTGGTGCCCTTCAGATACGCTTACGCCATGACCTGCGAGGCTGGATTGCACCCCAGGGAAGACAGTCTGCCCTGTGATCTGTACTTCTCTGATCTGGATGGAACCTGGGATGCCAACATGAATGATATCTTCGGTGAAGTAGACGATGAAGTTGACCTGCATCCGGATATCTTCGTTGGAAGAGCTACTGTAGAGAATGTCACAGAAGCACAGATATTCGTAAACAATATCGGCGCGTATGAAGACTGCTTCAGAGATGATTTCTATCAGGATGTTCTGTTTCTTGCCGAGATTCTGTGGATGGATCCCTATACCAACTCGGGAGAGAGCAAGGACTACATTGATGAACACTTCCTGCCTGACTATCTGAACATCACAAAACTCTATCAGGCTCTCGGGAACGAGAATCTGTATTCCGCTATGGCAGCTCTGAACGAAGGGCAGAATCTGATCAATCATGACGGACACGCATGGTACTCATGTATGGGCGTAGGTGATGATTACATGTACTCCAGTGATGTCGACGCCATTGATTCAGATGGAAGATTTTCTTCAGCACTGTACTCTATCGGCTGCTGGAGCGCTGCTTTTGATTTCGACGCCATTGCCGAACACTTCATCACAAACGCCTCTGGAGGATGTGTCGGGTTCATCGGTAACTCCAGCTATGGATGGGGCTCTCCGGGCAATCCTCTTTACGGTTACTCCGATGCTCTGGATCACCTTTTCTTTGATTACCTGTACAGCGACTGGTCTCTGACACTGGGTGAACTGCTGGCGCTGACAAAAGAGTATTTCATTCCATACAGCCAGTGGGAAAATGTATACAGATGGCATCAGTACGATGTTAACCTTCTTGGCGATCCCTCTTTCAGACCCTACAGAACCAGCCCTCTGGAAATCGGAGTTCTGTGTCCGGATATCGTTACAGCCAATACTTCAATTTTCCCGGTGCAGATCACAGGAGTTGATCCTCAAGGATTAACCGTCTGTGTTCATGACGATGGGGATTACTGGAGCGTCGTGGAACTTGATGCTACCGGTCAAGCGAATTTTGTCTTTTCCGGATCGGTTGTCGGAAGTGTTACTTTAACCGTTACAGGACCGGAAATCAGAAGAACATCTGTTGTTGTTGAACAGGCTTCCGGGCCTGACCCCGTTATTTCTCAATTACTTGTAAACGATACTGCCGGGCTCGGACACCTTTCTCCCGGATGCTCTGCTGATCTTGGTATCACTCTACTGAATCAGGGTAATGAAGGCCTTACAGATGTCGAGATCAACATTTCTTCCATAAGCGGTCCTGGAACTCTAACACAAAGTTCAAGTTCCTTCGGAAATATTTCAGCGGGAAGCGAATCCACAGGATCCCCTCTCCTGGCGATTACCGTAGACGGCTCCGCCGGTACGGGCTCAGTTGTAACTCTCACCGGGAATATTGTTTCCAGCCAGGGCAGCTGGGAACTCTCCATACCTCTCCTGGTCTATGCACCCGGTTTTTTCTTCACAACCTACTCTGTTGATGACGAAGCCGGGGGAAACAACAATGGAATCCCGGAACCGGGAGAAACATTCCAGCTTGATGTCAACATCGCCAATCTGGGTCTACTGACTGCAGCCGATGTAACCGCACAGATGACAGAATTCCCTGCATGGGTCTCCTGGCCGGAGGACTCCGCCTGGGTTGATTCAATCCCTGAAGGCAGCACCGGAACATTTTCATTCGTCTGTGAACTTTCCTCCAGCGCTCCTTCGCCGTCTTTCCCCTGGTTCTATTTTGATATTACTTCTGAAACCCCAAGCTACACCACTGAGGATACTCTGAGGCTTACTGTAGGTGAAACAGGTATTTCAAATGATGTTGAGTCTGGCGATTCGGGCTGGACACACTCGGGAACGAATGACATGTGGAACATCACAAACTCCAGCAGTCATTCACCCAGCCACTCGTGGCACTGCGGAGATGCCTCCGGGTATGTAAACAACATGGACTGCGGATTACTCTCTCCCGAGCTGACGCTTGCGCCTGATGCTTCCATGGAGTTCTGGACCACTTTTGATGTTGCAATCTACGGCAGTGACGGTATTTATCTGATTATCCATGACCTGGCTGCAGCCACAGCGGACACTCTTGATTTCATAGGATCAGGCGGAGCTCTGGGTGGATCAGCGGGCAAAGGAACCGGAACAGGCTGGGTGCCTTTCTCATACGACCTCTCCACATTTGAAGCCGGCACCGCTGTTCAGATTGAATTCCGATTCAAAACAGACAATGACGGTGATACAGGGGCCGGCTTCTACATTGATGACATCACAATTGAAGGAGCCTACACGGGATACACAGGAAATTCAGGCGGAACACCTCAGATAACTGTACCCATGGGAGCTCCCTTCCCCAATCCATCACACGCGGCGGTTAATGTTCATCTGTTCTCGGAAACTCAGCGTGACTGGACACTTGGTCTTTACGACATCTCCGGAAGACTTGTAAGCGAGACAACAGGAGCATCACCCATAAACAACACAGTAAATGTGAATGTCTCAGATCTTGCGCCCGGTGTGTATTTCCTCCGATTCTCAGCTGAAACCGAGACTTCAAGAAAGCTGGTGATTCTCAGATAGCGCGAAGAAGAGAAGGGGGATAGATAATAAGAAAGGAAATAAGTATCACCGGCAAAACGGGAAAAGCAAATTCGTCGAAACCTGTTTCATTCATCTGTCTTGCAATACTTTTTGTCTTCACCCTTACACCAGGACAAACATACGCTGCAACATATTATGTATCTCTCTCCGGAAATGACAACTGGCCCGGAACCACACCGGAGACCGCATGGCGTCATATCGCGTATGCAGCAACAGCAGTGATTGCCGGTGACACTGTTTTGATAGCCGACGGAACCTACGACGATGAACATGTTGTCTTCAGCAACACGGGTTCCTCCGGCAGCCCTATTGTTTTCGAACCGCTTGAGGACGGATACATACTGGATGGACTGAACAATACCGGTATCGCAATCAGAATTACTGATAAATCATATATCCACATGTCCGGCTTTACCCTGAAAAACTACGATACCGGTATCAAGGGCTACGGCCTGATGGAGTATCTGCATTTCGGCGACTTCACAATATGTGATATAGCCGACGCGGGAATCGAGTTCGACGGTGCTTCTCTCCAGAACAGCATTATCACCGATTTCACAATAACGGACACCGGCGGAAACGCAGTTAGCCATTTCGATTACAGTTCAAGTGATTGTCATGATGTTGAGATACGCAATTTCCTGATAAGAGATATCAGTGGAGAAGGCTTCAACTGGAGAAACACCTGTCATCTGCATATCCATAACGGTGAAGTGTACAATACCGCCAGCGACGGAGTACATCTTCAGTTGAGCGTTGACAGCTCAATAGTGGAATATGTACGGGTAGACACAACAGGCTGGCACGGTATTGCCATTCATGATCACACAGTAGGCGATTACCCCTGCCACGACAACATTATCAGAAACTGCCGGGTCAATCACTGCCCGCATAACGCAATTGATCTTCATTCAGGTGCCTTCAACACGGTTGTCGAGGCTTGTACTCTGATCTGCGACGAAAACACGGGAGGAGGAATTTATTTCCACAACCTCGGAGATGGTCTGATTGCCAGACACAACCTGATATACGGTGCCAGCCCCGACAACAGACTGCACGGGGGAATCAAAGGAGGGCCATCTACCGGTTGTTATCTCAGGAATATTCTTATCGAAAACAATACCATTTACAATGTTGTCTCAGGCATCTCTTTCTCGGAAGCAACAGAGAACATCACAGCACGCGACAATGTGATCTATGAAGCGTTAACAGAGATAAGTATATCCTCCTGCGGTGCTACCCTGCTTGAAAGAAACGAAATTGACAATGGAATATGCCGCGTGAACACCGACGGAGAGACTGATGTTCTCGATATGATTGATCAGAACTACGATGTCAGGAGTTCATGGGGAGCTCTGCTTACTGTCGGATATACGGAAGGACGCGTTTTTGAACGTGAACTGACATACCATCACGGTGATTACACTCTGACCTCACCATACTGTTTGCCGACAGGCAGCAGATTCTTCATGGAATCTACATCCGAACCCGGCTACAACGGAATTATCGTGCATGTCAACACTTTCAACATGATGGTCATCCCTGACACCGACTCTCTGGAGGTTCTCGTCGATGAATGGGAAACATCCGGCAGCTACTACAAAAAATGGCGTGAGATATGTGAATCCCCATCGGTTGTCACATCCCATTCGATAGGAGACTGTCAGCTGAATTCATGGGTGGATGTCATCGTGAATGATCTGCTGTACTCATCCTATTTTACCGGCAGCTCCGGATGGTTCTCCTTCGACTACACAGACGGATTTGAAAACGATACGGTAACCTTCGAAATCAACACCCAGGTCGGTATCCAGGAGGAAGGTGAAGCTGAAAATCCCCAAAACGCATTTGAACTGTTCCAGAACGAACCAAATCCTTTCTGCTCTTCCTCTACCAAAATCGTCTATTCAGTGCCGTCTCCCGGTATGGTTGAACTTACGATATTCGATCTTGCCGGTCGCAGCGTGCGGTCTCTTCTGGCCAGCGATCACAAAACCGGGTGCCACTCAGTCATATGGGACGGCTTTTCCGACGATAACACAAGGCTGTCTGCCGGCATCTATCTGTATGTCCTGAGGACCGGCAGCAATATCATCACAAAGAAACTGACACTTATCAGATAAAAGGAGCAGAATGAAAATCAGATCAGCGGTGATATCTTTTTCCGACCGCGAGATGAACGAGATACTGAAATCACTGGATATCCCTCTGGTCGAAATCACCGTTTCATGCACCGGGGGCAAGCTGGTTGTCCGCGTGAAAAAGGGCATCACGATCAAAATCAACATCATCTTCGCTGCTGATGGAAGACACCTCTCCGCTACTGTTGATATGGGCATTCTGGTCAATCCTCTGGTGAGCAGAATTCTGAGACATGTGATTGATAGTGTTTCAGAGTGGGGTGTGACCCTGACTGACAGAACACTGATCTTTGACCCCCAGGCTGCCATGAAAAACTCGGGAATTAAGGGTGACTTCAGAGTAGACAAAACTGCTGTAGGCACAGGAGAGCTTGTGCTGGCTGTTGACGGAGACATACCTCTTGATCAGTTTGTGAAAATCACCAAAAGTTCTGAAGCAGATCTCCCTGATTCTCATTCCCGGTAAGACTTCTATTAGAGCCTTGCAACAAAGCATGTTGAATGTTATTGTTGTTGTGAGTGCAGTAATGCGGCTGCACATTGCACCTGTAATACGCAAGAAACAAAGGCTATTGATGCATTCAGGAATAGATAAAGAAGCTATCAGCATTGGAACTTCTAAGGAATTGGAAGAAGAAGATATACGATATTGGTCAAAGGCCACCGCAACAGAAAAGTTTGAAACAATCACATATCTAAGGGAATGCTTTTATGGGTCTGAAGCAACTACCGCAAGACTTCAAAGAGTTTATACAGTTTTTAAACGACTATGAAGTTCATTACCTGCTTTTAGGCGGATGGGCTGTTGGACTTTACGGTAATCCTCAAGCTACAAAAGATATTGACTTCCTGATAGCAACAGACAGCGAGAATATCGCAAAACTGCAACAAGCTCTTCTTGCGTTTGGGGCACCATCTGTGAAAAACGAAATCTTCAACGAAAAAGGCAATGTATTCCGAATGGGAAGATCCCCTATGCAGATTAACATTATTAACGAAGCAGACGGGATCAGCTTCAAAGAATGCTATGAGGGCAGAAATATCATTAGAATTGATGGTGTCGATATTGCAACAATATCCAGAAATGATCTAATAAAAAATAAAAAGGCTTCCGGTCGATACAGGGATTTAGCAGATGTTGAATTCATTGAAAATCTGGAGCGGCACGGTAACAAAAACTGAAATCTTGAATATCTACTTAATCTCTTTCTGTATCTTTCTCTCAAGCTGCTCTTTGGTCAGGGTTGGGTTTCCACGAATATGTTTGATTCTGTACCATGGCTCACTCATCTGAAACCAGAGAAGTGCCCTGATCCTGGCGGTAATAAATGGATGTGTGGAAAGAAAGAATGAAGACGAGGGTCCCGCCTTTTCCAGATCCTTAACCTGATCCAGAAACGCAATTACATCAAAACGGATGAATTTGTCGGAAAGACCGCTGGCAATCTTCATCATTGCTCGAAAAGCCGCACCCGTGTCTCCAGTTGCAGCCAGTCCGGCTCTGTCGGCAGTTATTTCCCTGGCACGCCAGAGTGCAAGAATTCTTAAAGTTTCAAGCGGACCATCTGCCTCATCCGGGGTTGGATAGGAATTGTGGCTGAATAATGCATGCCCCAGTTCATGTCCCAGCACAAAAGCCATCTCTTGAGGACCGAACCTTTCAATAAGTCCAGAACTTACAAGTACTGTAGCTTCTTCTGAAGAATTCCCCATACAGTAGGCTTTTGGCGCAGCATCGCTGAATACAAAAAGCTCAAAGGGTTTTCCTGTTACAATTCTGCTTACTGATAACATTACCGGGCTGAGAGCAGGAAAAAGCTCCGGAATAACCTTAACGGCAGTGGTAAGAAGCTTTTTCTTCATCTCGCTGCCATCTCGACCCTTGCCGATTTTCAAACCAAAGCGTGAAGGATCATCCCCGGAAAAATGAAAATCCTTTTTATTCTTCAGCATCTATTTTTGCCCTTTCTCCTGCAATCAATCGAAGCATCTCATCCGCCTGATCACGAACCTTGGCATCTGAATGAGTTACCCTTGCTGACCATTCTCTGTACTGATCTCTAAGATGCTTTTTCCTCTGCTTCGCAGTCCATTCAGGCCTTAAGCCAAGTATACTGGTAACATCTTTCTTTGAGTGAATGTTAACCGGAAGAATCTTTTCAGACATCTTTCGAAATCGATCCATATCAACACGCAGAAGCGAAGCAATTCTGTCTACAAGTTTCAGTTCTTCCGGGCTTGCAATTCCGTCTGCTGCCGCCACTTTCAAGCACAGCTCTATAATATCGTACAGCTCCCCGCGAGGAAATGTCCTTATTGAATATCCTTCAAGAATTTCCTCACAGAGAATTTCAAACTCACCCGGCTTAATGGAAACACTCAGTCTTTCTGCGATCATCAACGCACGACTGAGGGAACGAGTTGTATCCGCGCGCATGTTCTCGGGCAGACTGTCAATTCTTGAATCCATCCATCTCCTGATTACTTTTTTCTCTTCACTGTCTATGACTCCGTCAATGGCGCTGACAGCAGCAGCGTACTTAAGACCAAGTTCCTCTGCTTTTATTCTTATCGCTATTCCGTCAACATACCCGAAAGACTCATTCAGGTGTTCGTAAGAGCCATAACCGAATGATGACGGGTTATTCTTCTGATCCACAGGGGCTATGGACAGCACAGAACAAAGCCTTCTTTTCCCCCTGGCGGGAAAGGTCAACATATCAATTGGGATGGTAAGCAGATGCAGATTAGAAACCTCACTTTTCGAATAGGGCATCTGTACGATTTGTGTCCACTGAAATATCTGCGAACCTTTTTCCTGGAGATCCGGATGAGAGCACAAAATCGATTGCCTGTCTTTCTTTTCATCACCCCTGGTCGCATCATAAATATTCAGGGTAAACAAAGAGTTAAGCATATTCTGCGGAACTATTATCGTTCCATAAATATGCACTTCAAAACACTCGATTTCTCCGGAACCAAAATCTTTCTTTACCGGAGAAACGTATACAAACAAAAACTGAGAGGGATCTGATTGTGGGCTGGAAGGCTGTGATATGTTTTCTGTTGATCCTCCGGATTTCTTTACCGCACCCACAATTACAATGATTATCAAAATAAACACAATTAGTCCGCAACAAGGTGAACCATCACTTGAAGAAGTTTTTGCTGCCATAACCGGAGCAGATATCAGAAAAAGTGCAATAAGTTGTCTGATAATCAAAAGCCTCTCCGATCCTGATTATTCAGCATCTATTCTCGCTCTTTCCCCGGCGATTAATCGCAGCATTTCATCCGCTTGATCGCGGACTTTGGCATCTGTATGAGTTACCCTTGCGGACCACTCCCTGTACTGTTCTCTCAAATGTTTTTTCTTCTTTCTGGTTCCACCCGGGCTTAAGGCCCAGAATGCTCTCTATGTCCTTTTCAGAGTGCATGTTTACCGGAAGTATTTTTTCCGACATCTTTTTCAGTCTTTCCTGATCTACGCCGAGCAGTGAGGCAATTCTGTCCACAAGCTTTAATTCTTCGGGATTAGCAACCACATCTGCTGCTGCAACTTTCATGCAGAGTTCCACAATATCGTATAGCTCTCCTTTGGGAAATGAACCTATAGGGTAGTCTTCCGCTATATCATCGCACAGCAGCACCAGTTCGCATGGTTTAATGGAAGCACTTAGCCTCTCTGCAAGCATGAGCGCACGGCTGAGAAAACGAGTAGTGTCAGCCTGCATATTCTCCGGCAGGCTGTCAATTCTGGAGTCCATCCACTTCCGCACAACCGCTTTTTCCACATCATCAAGGAAGCCATCTATGGCACTGACTGCGGCAGCATACTTAAGCCCCAGTTCCTCAGTCTTAATTCTCAGCTTTATACCATCCACATACCCAAAAGACAAGTTGGTATGCTCACAGGAGTATGATGCAGTAACCAGTGGATTCTGTATCTGCCCTAAGGATGCCACAGAAATCTCGAAAAGGAGCTTTCTTTTCCCTCTTACAGGAAAAGTGAGCATATCGATTGGAATGGATAAAATATCCACCCATTCTCTCGTCGCAAATAATGCCTGCTTCATCAGCTCCACATGGGTCCACAAAAACATCTGAGTACCAGTCATCTGCAGTTCCGGGATGGAGCAGAGGACAGCCTTTCTGTTGTCCTTGTCGGAACCGTCAGTAACATCCCACATAGTGAGTGTGAAGTAGTGAGCATGTTTTGCGGAAGTCTTATCAGACCTCTGATCTTAACCGTTAAGCACTCCATATCCCCTGCGCCAGGATCCTTCTTCTCAGGGAGAATACCCAGCTGAAAACCGTTAGGCATCATTTGAAGCGGTGGTACATCAATTCCAGAATCCGCACTCTTATTATCTTTCCGATAAGCTAGATAAATAATGATAACTACAGTGGCAAGAGCAGCCACTCCACAGCAAGCTGGTTCGTTACTCCCGGAGCCCTTGCCAAAAGCAATAAAAGGCAGAACAAGAAGCGGGATGGTAAAATTGAGTCTTCTATTCAAGAGAGTACCCCTCAAGCTCTTCTGCTTTTCTTTCCACATCACTGCTTGACATGGAACCTGCCTGTGTATCGATGTCCAGAACCAGTTTCTTTCCGCTGACCTCGTCCTGGAAAACACAATGCATTCTCTGATCCGCATCGTAGCTGTAGGTAACCTTTACCGGCTGTCCTGCCGGTCTTCCCGGAGGAAGCTGAAGACTGCCGAGGGCAACGACATTGGCGATATCCGCATCAGTTGTTGCAGTAGAGTGCTGGGTTACACGAGCGTCAACAGAAGTCTGTCCCTGTGCAGCAGTGTAATAGGTTTTGGTTATCTTGCAGGGAATTGGTGTGTTCTTCTTAATGAGAACATCGTTGGCCAGAACAGCTCTGTCTGTCTTTTCGTCCTGCGTCATCGCCAGAGTTCCGTAGCAGTGGCTGCATACCTCCTGAAGACCAATGTCCTTCAAACCGGAGGCTACCCCTGCATCCACTTTTAATGGGCTCTCCTCCATCAGGCGAAGGCCTGCATGAATGGCTGCACCAAGAGCAACACATTCATCAACATTCACTGCGCTGGTAGGGGGGAAACCGAATATTTTCTCAAGGCGTTTCTGGATCACAGGAAGCCTGGTGCTTCCTCCCACAAGGAGAACGCTGGTAACATTCTCAGGCTCAGTTTCTGCTTCGTCAAGTACGTCTTCAACCAGCATACCTATGCGAGCCATCAAAGGTGAAATTGATTCCTCAAATTTTTCTCTGGCAATTGCAAACTTGCACTGCCCGACATCACCATAGAGAAGAGCGGTTGCAGAAGGTCTTTTACTGAGGGTTCTCTTGATCGTTTCTGCTTCTACAATCAATCTTGCCCTGCTCTCGTCATCTGTAACGAGGTTGCCGTCCGTTTCCTCTTTGTATTTTTTCTCCATGATCTTAAGAATAGCATTATCAAAATCCACTCCGCCAAGCTGATGATCTCCCCTGGAGCACAGAATATCCACCTGGCGCCCGTTCACATCCATAAGAGTCACATCAAAGGTTCCCCCGCCCAGGTCAAAGACCATGATTCGACCCATAACGGAGTACTGCGTTGCATAGTAAAGAGCGGCTGCGGTGGGTTCGTTGATTATGCCAACCACGTTCAGACCAGCCAGCCTGCCTGCGTCCATGGTTGCTTTTCTTCTAACCTCATCAAAGTAAGCCGGCACAGTAATCACCACATCAGTGATCTCTCCCACCTGGGTGCTGCAATCCTCCTTGAGCTTCCTGAGTACAAAGGAAGACAACTCTGCCGGAGACCATTTCCTGCCTGCTACTTTATCAGGGAATTCGTCAAGACCCATGAAACGCTTCACCCATCGGGCGCCCTTTGATGGCTCGCTGGAAACAGCGTTAACAGCCTCTTCCCCAACAAGAACAACACCGTCCTCTGCAAAAAATACTGTGGAGGGTGTGATTCTTTCTCCGTCAGAGTTGGGTACAGTCTCAGGTCTCCCCATCTCGTTGAGAACCGCCAGTGCCGAGAAGGTAGTTCCAAGATCTATTCCTGCTATTCTGCCCATACTTCCTCCTGTCAGTATTTCCGGGATCCGGAACCATTATCGTGATTCAAGTTACAAGTATATATCTGAGTAATACTCAGGTAAACACCGGCCCCCTGTGCAAACGGTTATATTGCGGGGCACAAACAAAAGGAAGGTTACAATGAAATATCTGGCTGTTCTTTCAGCGTTGATTCTTTTAGCGGCATGCTCGGATTCTCCGAATACACCGAGAGGAACTCTTCCCATAGTGCAGAACTGCCGAATCATGAAGGGCGAATGCAAGGGTGATACCGTAATAATCGCCTGGGATTCACTAAGCGTTGAAGTGGACGGATACAGAGTATGGTTCTCAGACACCGATCCAGGCACCTGGAACATTATTGTTCAGGTTGAAGGCACAACAACCCAGCATATTGCAACCAGAACAGGTTACTACTGCGTTGACGCTATCAAGGGAATTGATTTCTCAGAGGATCAGTCCAACAAGGCCAATGACAGAGCCTCTATGCACATGATTGAGGATACTCTCACAGTTGACGGAACCAACGGTATCCGATTCAAAGATTCCCACACATCCATAGGCGATGCTTCTCAAGCATCCTTCGCTCAGGATATCTACATCCACAAAGAAGGAGATACAATACTCTTCTACAGAGGCAACTTTGAGCCTGAGACCTACCCTGGTGGTTCAAATTCCATGATTGCTTCAGGATCAAATTACCTTGCTCCGGGACCAGGGGATTCCGCATGGAAAAACTCCACCGCAGCACAGGATGCAGCAGGATTTTTCGTACAGCTTGAGAACGGAGATTACGCAAGCTTCTGGGTAGATACGGTTTTCAACAACTCTGTTGTGCTGAACTCCAACCAGTACCAGGCCATTACAGGTCTGAGGCTTTTCAACCCCTTCATTTTCTAAGTCAAATCAGAGCTGCCCCCCAACCGGGGGGCACTTTCTTCAAGGAGAATTCAATGGACACCAGGGACTTCCTCGCTGAGGAAATAAACAAAAAACACTGGGATGAAGTGGCTCCTGTTCACGGAAGATCCTACGACACTGAAACCCTGATCAACGGCGGTCACCACCTTGATGCCACACAGGTGGAAGAACTGGGAGATATAAGCGGCAAAACAGTCCTCCATCTTCAGTGCCACATCGGTACTGATACCCTTTCTCTTGTCAGGCTGGGAGCGGAGGCAACTGGAATTGATATCTCAGGTGAATCCCTGAAAGTCGCACGTGAACTGGCTGAGAAAGCAGGACTGAAGGCCAGATTTATAGAGACGCCACTCTTTGATCTTCCGGACAAACTGGATGAAACCTTTGACATGGTTTACACATCAATAGGTGTTCTCTGCTGGGTTTCCGACCTCAAACAGTGGGCGAACATAATCAGCAGATACCTGAAGCCAGGTGGAACCCTGTACCTCATGGAATCCCATCCGTTCATGCATGTGTTTGATGATGAGACAACCGGGCTGACAGTTCGGTATCCGTACTTCTCCGGTGGAAAGCCCATGAACTGGCCCGGAGACTGGCCGGATTACTCCGATGAAAACTACACGGTAAAAAGCCCTACCAGAGAGTTCTCCTGGACAATCGGGCAGATCTACAATTCTCTTACAGACGCGGGATTGAAAATCGAGTTTATCCATGAGTTCGACTTCCTGCACTGGAAGGGTCTTGAGAGTATGGAGAAGTGCGAAGACGACTTCTGGAGACTGCCTGAACCATTGAACAGAATCCCGCTCCTCTTCAGTCTGAAAGCCTCAAAAACCGGGTAGAAAACCAATAAGCAAACTGGAGCAGACGGAATTTGCAGAAGACCGTTAAATTGAAAGATCTCAGGCCAAACAACTGGTTCATCAACAGTGAGAAACTGGATAAAGTCCGTGAAGCATGGCAAAATGATCAGCAGGATATCCTCCCACCGGTTTTAGTCTCAAGAATCGATGGAATCCTCGCCTTGATAGATGGTCATTCGAGAGCTTTTGCCGCATTCGAGAATGGTCAAAACGAGATCACTGCGGATATCCGGGAACTCGACGATATTGAAGGTTCTCGCGCACTGTATGAACACATTCACAGGCAGGGACCAGGTCGGGGAATCAGGACAATTACGGACCTGGCATCTCGAATCGTAACACCACAGAAGCATCGCCTGCTGTGGATCAACTATTGTACGAGATGGTTAGAACAACACAGCGGGAGCGGTAATGTGCAATTGGACAAAACTGGTCACCTGGGTACTAAAGAAATACTTTAACAACCGCCCAGGAAGTTGTCCGGGAATGCAGCACTGGCAGAAAAAGGATTATTTTGAGAAAAGTACTTGCTGAGATAATCGGTCGGATCATTGTCAGTACGGTATCACTGTTCCTGTGGGCTTCCGCAGTGGTAGGTTTCTTTACAGGAATCACGGATTTTGTTCAGTACTTCAGATACAGCTGCGGGTTCCCTGAAAGCAGCTTCACAATGAACCTTCTCGCAGGTATTGCCGCTTTTCTAATGTTTGGCTTTTCTCTAAAAGCAGTTATGGGGTTCCGCAGAAATAGCAGCTACCCGCTTTCAGGCTCAATGTTACTCTCCTCCGCAATGGCATTTGTGCTGGCTTTTCTGCCCAGACCGTGTATAGGCTCTGCGATTCGACCTGACCTTTTCATCTATCTGGGTGGACTTGGGGTTCTGGCATCTTTATCGGTTTACCTTAGCACCCCTTCTCCAGATACCCCAGACAATACTCCATGACATCAGGGGAAGTTCATCCGGAATGTTTTCCGTGTGCATATCAAGAAAATCTCTGTCAGGCCTTTGAAGAATACCCGGGACTTCTCCCCCGGCGAACTTTGTAAATCCTGCTTCTTGAAAAAAATAATCAAGTTGACTGCCGTTGGTTGTGATGATGGAATCTTTTTCAAGACCCTCACGAATTGATTCAGCCATACCGATATCAGGTAACTCACCAATGCAGGTGTAGTCGTATTCAGCAAAGACCGCGAACAATCCTCCCGGTGAAAGATACTTCCTTACCTTTTTCAACCATTTTATGGGTTTATCCACACTGGAAAAGAAAAAAGAAGAAACATAGAGATCCGCAGAAAGAGGATCTTTCAATGCATCGCCGGTGATGAATTCATTGCCCTCGGGAAGGATTTCAGAGTCGATATCCATTCCTGTATAAGAAGCATCTGTCAGAGCTTGAAGCTCTTTCCCCAGAAGCCCGAACCCGCAGCCGGGCTCAAAGACAGTTCTTACCTGCCTAAGGGGCAGTTGTGAAAAGATGTGTCGCCTTAGAGATGCAATTTCTTCAAACTGCCGTTTGTATATCCTTCGCAGCTGATCCCGCTTACATGGAATTCCGGCAGGGAGCTCCATTCTTTTTTTCAAGCGGGCATCCTCCTCCGCAAAGGCTGAAATCAACACACTCCATGCAGATATCGTCCACCCATTCTCTGTCACGGGCATTCTTCATCAGGGAACCGTTCCAGATGGAATCCCAGGGGTCTTTCAAAATGTTTCCCGCAGACTCGTACCAGCTCTGACATGGAAGCACTTCACCGTCCGGCTCAATGCAGAGGTTGTACTCACCTGCGGTACACCTCCTGGCTCCAAGATCGAACTCAAGGGGATTGAAGCTGCAGTAACGGGTAGGAGAGTACCAGATGAATCTCATTCCAAGTTCTTCGATCTTCTCATTCATTGACATGATTATGAATTCAAGTTTCTCCGGGCTTACTGCAAAATCACTTTCAAGAGCTTTTCCGCTGTGTATTATTGCATTGGCTGCCACCGACGAAAGACCAAGATCGTGAGCAAACTGAATCGTTTCAATCATTCCCTCAACATTTTCTTTAGTAATAGTGGTATTGGTTATGGTGTGGATTTCTGCTTTAACGCAGTTCCTGATTCCCTGCACTGTGCTGTCAAAACTGTCCGCACCGGTCATTTTGTTGTGGATGTCTCTATTACTTGATTCGAGGGTAATCTGAATGTGATCCAAACCTGCATCAACAAGAGTGTTCAGATAGACTTCGTTTGCAAGCTTAACTCCATTTGTGAGCAGACCTGTAACAAGGCCAAGGGATTCAGCGTACTGAATCAACTCCTCAAGATCATCACGGAGAGTTGATTCCCCACCTGTGAAAATCACATGGGGAATTCCGAGGTCCCATATCTTCTTCATTATGGTTTTCCACTGATCTGTTGAAAGCTCATTCTTTTCCCGGGTCTGATTATAGCAGTGGCCGCAGTTGATGTTGCACCTGTAAGTCAGGGCAAGATCCATTCTGTACGGTACTTCAACCTTCGCCTGGAAAGGCTCTGTCACGTCCATGTTAACGAAAGTAATCGGCTCGGAAGCTCCTGTTTCCAGAATACTTTGAAGAACTTTCCCAAACTCCTCAAAGTCAGAAGCCGCCTGCTTCTTCTTCACGGAGTATCTTTTTCTCAGGGATTTGATGATTTTCTTCTCCTGAATCTCAGAGAGAATCATCCAGGCCATATCAACAGCAACAGGATTGAAGTGAATTATCCTTGATGCGTCCACTGTAAGTATCCCACGGCCATCTTCGCTGATTCGGAGGTGTATTCTGTGTTCACCCCTGCGGAAGTGATGCATGCCCGGTTCTGTAATCCTTTTTCCTGATTCCTTCAGATTTTTCAGCATGATTACCTTCCTCCCCCGGCGCACGCGCAGGCACAGCCTGCACAGGCGCACGCACAGGCACAGCCGCCGCCGGATCTTCTGTAAGTAGATACTGGAATTGGATTTGTCTTTAATGTTACAGATGAAGACAATTTCGTGAGATTGCTGACTGTACTTCCTGCGGTTCTCTCCAGAGCTCCGGCAACCTGAGAACATGCCTCTGAAAGACTAATCCCCCCCGGACTTCCCCGCAAAGCAGTTCCAGGAAAATAACCGTACATATACATGGGAAGAAGGATGTTTCTGCCGGATGAAAGCTTGCTCACACGCTGCTCAAACTTCTCATCTGCCAGAAGCCACTGAAACCTGTCTCCAAGTATTTTCCCGGCCTTTTCAGCAGAACGATCTGCAGCCACCATGTTCCAGGCGCTTTCTATAACGCTGCGATAGTATTCCTGAGATTCTTTCAGCGAAAACCCGTCCATTTTCTTTTCAAGAACTTTAATCATTTCAAGGAATATCTTCTTTATCTCTTCGGCGGGAACTGGCTTACCAGTTGGGGTTTCAGGGAGAAGTGCCAGCAGTTCTTTCTCATAAGAACGAAGTCCATCAGCAAAACCGGTTTTTATCAGTTTGTCGTCATCAAGCTGAAGGCTGCCCTTCTTTAGCAGTCCGAAGACTATAAGAACAAAAACCCTGTCCAGCTTCTCCTCCAGCAGCATAGCCGCAAGAGGCGCGGTAAGTCCTCGTCTGATTCCAGAGCCCTCAAGCCCGAGTTTTGGAGGAAGATACTCTTCCTTTCTGCGTTTTGCCTTGATAAATGCCTTAATAATTACAAACAGAACAAAACCGAAGAAAAGGAAAAAGGAGCCAAAACCGATTACCATCGCAAGTGCTTCGCCGCTTCTCAGAGAGAGGTCCGTTGACCAGATCTTCCGGGAATGAGATACCAACCATGTAGGAGGAATCAACGCGCCGGGTCTCTTCCCACACATAAACAACACGTCCGTCTTTATCTACTGTAGAACTGGTGAACGGCCTGTCATGGTACCGAACCATGTCAGGTTCAGCCCCTTCCGGAAAAATTACAATCAGGGTGAAATCGCTGAACCCTTTGAGCAATCCTCCATCAAACCATGTAGGAGTGAACACCATCGAGGCATAGTCATCATCCCCGGTGTCCAGAAACACCATGTTCCCATTTTCGCCGGTCAGCCAGAAGTGCCCCCGTTCGCCTGAGTGGATAGCGTGCTCATCCAGGTGAACCTCAACACCGTTGTCTATATATGATGAATTGTAAATCCGTGTTAGAACATGGCTGTCAACACCAGCTTCCACTTCATGCACAGCAAAGTCGTATGAAGGAAAGCCGATATCAACAATATCTATGCTGCTGTATCCGGGGGTACATTCAAACATAATATCGTAGCTGATGTCCAGACTTCTGTCTCTGTTCACCTCCACCACACATTTGAATTCCGGAATGGAAAAATTGTAGTTCTGCCCATTGGCTGAAATCGAGAAAAGAACAACCGGCAGAAAAAGAAATAACTTTACCATTTGGGCGCCTCCTCTATCTGGTATTCGCTGTTACAGAAAGGACAGACAACATAAATCGCGCCAGCCCGAACGGAAATATTGTCTGAGGAAAGAGAACCCCCGCACTGATTGCATTTCATGCTTTCAAGGTTGACATCGCCTGAAAGTTCAAGCTCCCGCCTGATTACAACATTTCTGGTTTTGGGCTTTCGCAGACCGAAAACAATCAAAAATACACCGGCACCCAGCATGACAACTCCTGTAACTGGTCTACCACCAATAAGAAAGACGAGGCCGGAAAACAAAAAAGTCAGTCCGGCAACAGCAAGAATAATCTTCACAGCTTTCATACTTCCCCTTCCATGACACCAGCAGTGTAAATAACACCTGGCTCATTACAGGGCAAGCACATGAAAAAATCACAATTTGTCGGGTAAAATTTGTTCAGATAGCCTCAGCGAAGTCTGTAACATCCGTCACCATGCGATAGAAAGGAACCTGTGTTCCGTCAGCAAGACTTGTTGACCCTTCCCCGCTCACCCTGAAGCCCACGCTTCTGTAAGCTCTTATGGCTCTCTCGTTGGCCTGACGGACTGTAAGCCTGACACTGGTTATTCCAAGGATTCGGGCAGCTTCCTGCATTGCAATTGTAATAGAACGGCGACCGATGCCTTTTCCCAGAATATCAGGTCTGCCGATGAGTATTCCCAGTATCCCCAGGGTGTCACCGGGGCGTCTTCTATCTACCCAGACTCCACCAATAGCTTCTTCGTTGATAGTGATAGCAAACCAGACAAAATCTTTTCCCCAGTTTTTCAAATCCTCGGGAGATGAATAGTTAAGAGGAGTAATCTTCTGCATGTATTTATGAGCGCCAACTGCGTGACTCCATTGATCCAGCAGGGCCAGATCAATTTCCTCAAAACGCCTGAGAGACAAGGTCATATACGATCTTTCCTTTTGTTTACTTACTGATCAGTAATATTCCCAGATGAAAGGTATATATTCAATTGCCCCCTGATTGGTCAACTTCCTCGCGATATTGTAGATTACAGACCGTGAAGGAGGGAAATGGCACGTTCATCTGAAAGATCACACTGGGACAGATTCTGGGAGAGAGAAAGAGACCTCTCGGAGATTTACGACAACGATGACAGAATCAGAGTTGAAGTCAGAAAACGGCTTGACCTGCGGGACATGATTACCCTTGAAGTAGGTGCCGCCACAGCCCGTGACAGCGTCGCTCTTGCAGAAGATGGTGCTCTGCCTGTTGCGCTGGATTATTCCCACGCGGCAATGAAGCTTGCACGGGAGGCAACCCTGGAAAAAGACAGGAGACTCCTTCTTGTCTGCGGTGACGCCAACGAACTTCCATTCAGGGAAGATACATTTGACCTGGTATTTCATCAGGGCGTTATGGAGCATTTCAAAGACACAGATCCAATGACCGACGAGTGTGTAAGAGTTACAAAACAAGGAGGAAACCTGCTTGTTGATGTACCTCAGACCTTTCATGTCTACACTGTGGTTAAAAAGGTTCTGATTGCGCTTAATGCATGGTTTGCCGGATGGGAGACACAGTACACCGAAAAGCACCTGAGCAATTATCTGCGAGAACACGATATGGAACCGTGGTCAGTTTACGGCAGGTACTTCTCCCCTTCTCTGGCATACAGAATGATCAGGGAAATACTGATGAAAATCGGAATCAGGCTGGCCATGAGACCAGTCATCATTCCTCCCGTCCACGGACTTCGAAGAAAAATCAGAGAGGCAGTTGAGCAGAGCTGGCTGGGACCGAAAACAGCTGTAGTAATAGGGATATTCGCAAGGAAACCGGAGAAACAGTGAGAATTCTGGCATTGAACTGGCGCGACCCGCATAACCCTGAAGCAGGCGGAGCCGAGATACATCTGCATGAAATCCTTAAACGTGCTGTTAAGGCCGGACACGAAGTTATCCATGTATCACATGCCATTCAGTGGCTGCCGGACAAAGAGGTTATTGACGGAGTGCAGATCCGCCGTCACGGTAAATGGTACTCCTACAACTTCACACTGAAGAAATACTGCAAAGCCCTTGATCTGGATTCTTTCGATCTTATCATTGAAGATATCTGTAAAGTGCCGGTATTCTCTCCGCTGTGGTCAAAAACACCTGTACTTGCTATTGTTCCTCACCTGTTCGGAACCACCGCCTACAGGGAAGTTTCAGTACTGAAAGCAATCTATGTAAACATGCTTGAGGCGATGATTCCCTGTGTCTACGGCAAGAGCAATTTTGTAGCAATCAGCGACAGCACAAAGCATGACCTTGTCAGACGGCGTATTCCCGCTGAACAGATCAGTGTAATCCCATGCGGAATCGACACTGACTTCTACAGACAGAATACTGCTGTTGAACCGGAAAAGGGAAGACTTCTTTTCGTGGGAAGACTGAAAAAATACAAGGGTGTTCAACACCTGCTTAAGGCTATGAAAATACTGCAAAGCAAAAACATACCCACCAACCTCACAGTAATTGGTGAGGGAGATTATTCCCATGCCCTCAAACTGCTTGTGGGTAAGCTCAATCTGCAGGAAAGTGTCACATTCGAGGGCTTTATCCCGCAGGAGGACAAACTCCATTGGCTTCAGAAAGCCTGTGTTGCCGTATTCCCATCCGCCAAAGAGGGTTGGGGACTTACAGTAATTGAAGCCAACTGCTGCGGTACTCCTGTGGTAGCCAGTGATTCTGACGGCCTTCGAGACTCGGTGAAAGATGGTGAAACCGGCATTCTTGTAAAACACGAGGATTCCACTGCGCTTGCTAACGCTCTGGAAAGCATTCTCACCAATCCAGCGAAAAGAACAGAGCTCTCAAAAAATGCTCTTTCCTGGGCAAAAAGTTTTAATTGGGATCATACCGGCGAAAGAATGCTGAAGGTAATAAACAGAACGGTGGAGGAAAACAATGCTTGAAGCAATAAGGAACAGAAGAAGCATACGAAAATATGCTAAGCAGGCTGTTCCACCGGAAAAGCTCGAGATTCTTCTCAGGGCAGCCATGCAGGCTCCGACAGCCCGCAATCTTCAACCGTGGGAATTCGTGGTTACTCAGAACAGAGGCATCATGAACAGAATCCCCGAGGTTCACCCCTACTCTCAGATGGTTCGCACGGCCGGAGCGGCAATTCTTGTATGTGGAAACAAAAAGCTCCGGAATGACATCTCATACCTTCTGGAAGACTGCTCTGCAGCTGTTCAGAATATTCTTCTGGAAGCAGTGAATCAGGAACTGGGTGCTGTATGGCTGGGAATCTACCCAAAGGAAGACAGGGTGCGGGGCATCTCCAGGCTGTTCAACCTGCCGGAGCACATCATTCCCATTGCTCTTGTTTCCATCGGCATTCCCGGAGAAACCAAAGAATTCGAAAATCGCTACAACACCGGGAAGATCCACACAGACTGCTGGTAGCTTTCAGGTTGGTAAAGTATTGCTTTTCAGTTTATCAGAATCATTCTGTGCCCGCTTACTGAACCATTTGAATCAAAGCGGCAGAAATACACCCCTCCCGGAGCGCGGTTTCCATAATTGTCGCAACCGTCCCAGGTTATTTCGAAAGATCCCTCATTCTGACAGCCGCAGTAAAGGTTCCTTATTCTGTGACCCGCCAGGTCATAAACAACCAGATGAGTTTCTCCAGCCTGCCCAAGCACATATTTAATTACAGTTGTTTTTGTAAATGGATTCGGGTAATTCCCGGAGATGCCGGAAGCCATTTCGGGGTCTAACGCTTCTTCCGAAGTGAATCCGGACGTGCCCGCATTATAGCATAAGAGCCAGTAATCACATGGCTGTATATTTGCCAGAGCAGTAACAGCAGCCACCACAAAGTGATCAGTATTGATGTCGTAAAGAATGTCAATAGCATATTCATAATTATGGCCCTGTATGCCGAAAATACTCTCCCAGATTGTTTCGCCGTTCCCGTCTGTTCTGAACAGAAAGGCATCAGTGAAATTGTTAGCGAATCCACCGGCAATCAGATCTCCGTTTCCCAAAGAAGTGATTGCTTGAAGAGCTCTTGTCCCTTCATATTCTTTTCTCCACTCTTCATTACCGTCTGCATCAGTCTTTAATAGAATGGAATTGAAGTCATTTGGTTGCATGTGGTAACCAGAAATACAGTACCCGCCATCGACTGTTTTACACGCATCACTGGCTGTAATATGGCTGAAAAGAAATGAGCCGTATGTTCTCGACCACAACTCTGATCCATCGGAATTGAACTTAATAAGCAAAACTAATGGCGGATTTGATATATTCGCAACATCGCATGCGACTATCAAACTTCCATTTGCTTCTTCCATAATCCAACTGCAGTTGTTCTGGAAGTATTCATCGTAAACAGTCTGCCATTCAAGATTATCCTCGGAATCATACTTCTGCAGTTTAATGTTGATCTCGTACTGAGCTGCTCCAGAAGTCCCGTACAAAAGAATGTATCCCCCGTCTGATGTGGCTAAGGCAATCAGTTTTGTATACCGATAAATATCCGGATCTATGGAAGTCCAAAGAGTATCTCCCGCTGCGTCTGTTCTGATAAAAACACCACAGTCGTTTGAAGATTTGCCTGCTATAATAAATCCGCCATCATTCAGTTGATCGATTGAATAGCCACGTACTATTGGCATAAACGGAATTCCGTATAGCCTGGAAAGAACTTCGTTTCCAGTACTGTCAAAAATGCGAAGGGAGATTAAAGAATCACAGGCACCCACATACGCATAGCAATCGTTCTGAGTTAATACTCCGTCTGCGACGTATTCCAGAAAAGGATTATCGTCGTAAACAGTCCAGAGCGTATCCGGAGGTTCCTCTGCAAGTATGGCTGTTACTACAATAAGAACTGCAGAAAGTGCTTTCACTGTTTTACCCTTTCTCTATTGGATGCTTTTGTACAAGCCTTACAACATACATATATATCTACAGTATATAGTTTAACCAAATCTCTCAAGCAAGTACTTGCTCAATAAATTACTAATATAATTACTGTGTACTTTATTTAAATATTTCGCTGGAGTATTTTTCCAATAATCTTTCGCACATTGACAACCGGGGAAAATGGTGAATCCGAAGACAGTTGCGTAAACTATTCTGTTATTGTATCTTAAAATACAACAGCGGAAGGATGGCAATGCACACTGTTTCTGCAGACAGCGAATTTCTTGAGAGAGTGCTTGCTGCCGGGGCAATACTGGTGAATATTGGAGATATTGACATTCTGCTTGAGCAGATCCTCACCGAAGCCCGATTCTTCACCAATGCTGATGCCGGTTCAATCTATACAGTTGAGGGAAATGTTCTCTCCTTCTGTCATTCCCAGAATGAAACAATCATATCCAGGGGTGAAAGAATCCCCTACACACGCTTTACTATTCCTATAAATAAATCCAGTATGGCCGGATACGTTGCATGCACAAGCGAGATTCTTAATATAGACGATGTACGAAAGATTCCAGAGGAAGCTCCATATTCCTTTGATGACAGCTACGATAGAATAGCATGCTACCGCACCAGGTCTACTCTTACACTCCCGCTGACAAACAACCGTCACGTCGTTGTGGGCGTTCTTCAACTGATAAACGCAAAGGCTGATCAGAGAGAATTCATTCCTTTTCACAACAGCATGGAACCTCTCGCAAAATACTATGCCACACTTGGCGCTCTTGCTCTGGAGCGCGCTATGATGACCAGAACACTTCTTATGCGAATGGTAAACATGACAGAGATGCGAGACCCTAAGGAGACAGGGCCACATGTAAACAGAGTTGGCAGCTATTCCGTCATTATTTACGACTCATGGGCAAAGGCCAATGGAATTGATGAGAAAGACAGAGTTCACAATCGTGATATTCTCAGAATGGCCGCGATGCTTCACGATGTGGGCAAAACAGGAATAAGTGATATCATCCTGAAAAAGCCGGGCAACCTGACCGCAGACGAAAGAAAACTTATGGAGAAACACTGTTCCATAGGTGCTGAAGTTCTGCGAAACTGTGAATCAGCATTCGATGAAATGGCCAGAGACATCGCTCTCAACCACCATGAGAATTGGGATGGTTCCGGCTACCCAGCGGGGCTGAAAGGGAAAAAAATCCCTTTTATGGCAAGAATTGCCGCAATTGCTGATGTGTTTGATGCCCTTAGTTCTCAGAGAGCTTACAAGGACCCATGGCCCGACAACAAAGTAACAGAAGAAATGGAAAAGCTTTTCATTGGTAAGTTCGATCCTGATCTGAAAGTTCACCTTATCTCTCAGCTTGACGCGCTTAGAGAAATCAAGGAAAGCTACCCCGAGCAATAAAACAAAGCGGGCAAAGCTTTTTTGTCAACAAAGCCACGACAGCGGAAAAGTGTTTCTTCCGGTTCAGCCGGTACACGTTATGCTTCAGGCAATGCTGCTCTCCGGCTTCCGCCGGGACGCGCGATGCTTCAGGCAATGCTGCTCTCCGGCTTCCGCCGGGACGCGCGATGCTTCAGGCAATGCTGCTCTCCGGCTTCCGCCGGGACGCGCGATGCTTCAGGCAATGCTGCTCTCCCAGTCTTCTGCGTAGATAATCTTTTTGCCCTTTGAACCGAAGGCACTTACAACATCTACCCCCGGTATCATTCTTACATAGCCAATCCCCCGTGCAGAGCTGTAACCGTCATCAGCACTCACTATGTTTGAAACAACACCAGTGTTACTGATTGCCTATTCAACAACAGACACCAACGGTACTATTCTTATATTGTAAAAACTATTTCAAGATATTTTAAACTTGTTCTTCTTAAAAACCAGCTCATCTCCTGAGAAAACAGTGGGAAACAGAGAAGACAGTTCCCAGTTTGCTATATCGTCAGCAATGGTTCCACCGATTCTCTTATTACTCCCAAACGCAATATTTACAGCTCCGCATCTCATATTCGCGATTTTCGGTAGTAACTTCGAGCTCTTGATCTGACAGTTCAGACCGAAACCGATCTGACTGATAGTTCTTCCCTCAATCCCTTGACTATCCAGTCTTGCCTGTAAAAGATCAAGACCCTTATCAGCTTTAGCATTAACAACAACGTTATTCTCTATCTTAAGTCGGACTCCAGATATTCTGGTTACATCATCAGGAAGAAGCTCACAGTAAATCTCCCCATTGATACCTGCCTCTTCCGGTAACATTTCTATTCCACCTGAAGGCATAATGTATTCCTTATGGCCTGTATAAAACTCTGACAAGGGTCCGGCAAAAAGAATGTAATTGTCACTTTTTAATTCTACTTGAAGTTCAGCATGCTGTCCGCTTTCAATCCTGAATTTTTTTCTCGAAAGAAGAATGTCCGCTGTTTCTTTCATTATTCTGTAATCGTTCATCTTCAGGGAGGCAGCTTTCCAGTACATCTCCATGCGCTCAAATATCCGGGGCTCATTCTGAAAGTCCTGCTCAAATGATAATAGAGATACCACCATTGTTCGTAGATCCTCGTTCATTCTGAGGCCAGGTAACGCTTCTCTTCTTATTCGCGCGATTTTGTCTAATCTTTCCGCCGGGATGCTGCTCATATCCAACTTGGGAGGATTACCGAGATTTATCCAGACATCGGCCCATTCGAATTCATCAGATTTGTAATTGAAAAAATTCTGAACACTGTCTATTGGAACTGAGGACATCAATTTCTTCACTAGAAAGGGACTATTAAGAAAGATTCGAAATTCCGCACCTGCATGTAGTATACTGGCGGCAAGTCTCTCAAGAAATTCGATATTATTCCACATATACATGATATATACTTTAGTATCTTTAGTTATTTTCAGGCTTTCATTGACTATTATATCTATACATTCATTTATATACTTATTCATTCTAGTGTACTGCACATTGTCTAAGTATGCATTACTTAAAGATCTTAATATTTTATCAGGAGCCTTGCCCACGTCTGTATGTATCAGAAAGTTTTCTGCAGTTGCTCTATAGAACTTTTCGGTAGCACCGCGTCTTTTTTCAGTTCTTACTATTTCGATCAGATTGTGTTTTTCAAGTTTCCTTAGATAGTAAGACGCCAGACCACAATCCATTCCGGTTTCACCTGCAATACCTATTCCAGAATATTCCTGTTTTCTTAGCATGTCTAGAATTGCGTAGGCATTCTCATTGGCAAGAAGCTTGAGTTCTTTCGGGCTGGATAATACCTGAAGACCTTTCATGTATACTCCCTAAATAGAAGACAATACCATCTGTTCATTCCCAGCAGAAATGTGGTCTATGCCATTCCTGAGAATTATCTCTGCAACAATTCGTGCTGATTTAAGAAAAAAGCATGCGCCCAATAAGCTTCACAGCCACTCTGTACAACCAATTATATACAATGTGCATATTTCCGTGCGAAAGAATACAGATCATGTACTTATTAATAAAATCTGATTGACTCATTCAACAATGGATAATCAATGTCAAGCCTTCGAGTAATTGGTGGGAGTTTCTCCCTTATCAGAAAGTTATCCATTCAACCGGCAGATATCTCAATACATGCAGCAATTCCTGGTGTTCTAATTTCACTTAAAAGGGTCTACTGCAGTCCGATACATCACAATCGGTAACAACTATATCAAATTGCATATCCGCAGGAAATGATTTCAATACTGCACTTGACACCAACTCAATACTTCAAAATATATTGTAGAATAATATTTCTATAATGCACATATCTTCTGGTGTCAAAAGAAGTCATAATTATGTTTGGGGAGTAAATTGAATCATAACTACAAATCGGCTTACCGGATGTAATGGGAAAACCACTGTATTGATGGACGTAGCCTCTTGAACTATAATGAGTTGAATAATATTATTCACTCCAAGAAAGGGGAATATTATGAGAGATATCACTGTTTTGCTGGTTCTGTTTTCCATGGCAACGGCGGATTGGGTCGACTTCGGAATTTCCGACCTGGATCATGCAAGCCTGGAAGTGGTGGAATGTACCGCCTCCGGTTTTGTGGTGGACATCACACTACCCGGATTCCGGAATAACTCATTCACAGAAAATGGAATAACATTCAATTCCATCAGCGTGCCAGCCCTTACACCATACGCCGATGCCGAGGGAGCGCCAATGCTCCCAAAGGCATCCTTCATGGCAGCCATTCCGAATAACCCCAATGTATCCATCAGGGTGGAGGTACTTGAAACACCAGTTGTTATCGGGAATATTACTCCCTCACCCATGCAGCCGATCCCGTATAAAAGCTCGTGCGATCCGGTCCCCTTTACTTACCTGCCGGAAGCCTACAATCATGAATCGTATCCTGCTTCGGAAGCTGTGTTCGAGGATGCCGGAACACTCCGCGGAGTTAACCTGGGCCGATTCACTGTCATTCCCTTCCATTGGGATGCAGAAACAGGTCTTCTTACCGTTACTCCCAGGCTTCGTGTAACAGTGGATCTGGGAGGAAGCGTTCATGTCGACCCAAGGCTTCAGAGCAGGTTCTTCATGAATACCTACAGAACCCTTGTTAATTCGGAGATGCTTGGCGAACCCGAAAGAACCATCAGCTCCGAAAACAGTGAGCCGGTTAAAGCCTACAACATCAGACAGGCAAGGGATATCACCGAAGCCGATCTGCTGATAATCGCCGGAGATGATTTTGTCGATACCATGATGGATGCTTTCGTCGATGCGAAAATGGACCAGGGCTACCTTACCGCCATAGTGGCAGCTGGCAGCTGGACTGAAACAGAGATCAAAGACTACATACAGAACGCATATGACAACTGGGTCATACCCCCCAGCTTCATTCTGTTCGTTGGAGATAATGAACAGTTAACCGCAACGACCGGCACTGTTGATCCTTTCGGGATTGTGGATACCGATAACAGGTATGTCTGCATGGATGGTTCCACTGACTACCAGGCGGATATCTTCCATGCCAGGTTCGCGACTCCCACAATCAACTATCCCATCGTTGAGGAAAAGATCCTTAAATGGGAGTTCGACCCCCTGATGGACGCGGATTTCTGGGGGAATGTTCTCTGCGCGGGATTTTTCCATTCTACCGAGCCAAACGGCATAATTGAACATATGTGGTGCTGCTTCACCTCAGAAACAGTTCGCGATACGTATACGAACATTTACGGAAAGACCGTTCATCGGGAATACGTCAAGGATACTATTGGTTCACCTCCGTATTACTACAACTCAGTTCTTCCCGGCACAGGGCAGATGATTCCCGTGGATATTGTCTATGATGGCGGCCCCTCAGGTATCGTTGCAAGCATAAACAGCGGAGTTTTCATTGCTAACCACGTGAGCCACGGTGATGTTAACGGATGGGCTTACCCGGAATTCTTAACTTCCCATCTCTCGGGTTTAACAAACGGCGAGAAAACTCCTATGGTAATCAGTATCAATGTCCGGACCGGTAAATTCACCGATGACTGCTTTGCTGAGAATATCTTCCGGATGGATGGAGGAGCTGTTGGTGTTTACGCTCCGACAGGTGTGAGTGCCTATTACTTTTCTGAATACCTCTGCTTCGGTCTCTACAAATCCTTCAACGATGAGTTCACTGATCCTCCCGCGCTGTACACCGATCCTACAGGTAACTACCTTGCCGGTCAGGCACTCATGACTTCAAAGATTGAGATGGAAGCTTCTGCTCCTTATCGTCCTGCCGGTTTTTCCGATTACTCAGAATTGATATGGGATATTTTCCACTGGTTCGGCGACCCAACCATGGATATGCGCACGGCAGTGCCGCATGAGCTTTCAGTAACCGCACCCTACTACCTGCCTGAGGGTTCCACACAGGCTACCTTCTCCGTGAGCGAACCGGAAGGGGCGGTGGAAAACGCTCTTGTATGCATAACCCATGACAATCTCTGGGCAAGCGGTCTTACCGACGAAAGCGGCAATGTTACCCTTACTTTCGATCCAATTGGAAACTTGAACGATATCTGCTGGATGGCTACCGCACATAACGCGCTACCCAAAGAGGATGTTATTAACACTATGGGAATAGGCGATGATCCCGAAGGCGTCGTAACCATAGTGGGATCACCTCATCCCAACCCGGCAAGCGGTCAGGTTACTTTCCCGGTTTCACTCTCAGGCGAAGGCCTTTTTGAGATGACCATCTACGATACCGTCGGAAGGACTGTCGCAATGGTACACTCCGGAGAACTTGAAGCCGGTGCCCATTCCTTTGTCTGGGATATCAGTGATGTGCCGCAGGGTATTTACATGATCCGATCCATCGACCCTGCTGGTTCGATCACAACCAACAGAGTAGTGGTTTGTAAATAAACCCTGCTGATCTGAGTAAAGGGCGGAGTCTAAGGCTCCGCCTTTTTTTACGAACCAATTCATGGGTTTTCGACTAAGGTCTGGGATCCTTCCAGAGATCGAGGTGTTTCAGGATGTGCCTGATGTCAAACGGCTGTTCTATGAAGGAGATGACCTTCATCTGTCCTCCGCACTTCGGGTATTTCAGGGCATCAGCGTTCCAGACTTTCTTTAGAAGAATTGGCCATAGCTGTCTTCTGCGTCTGAAGAATGAGGAATGGTCTTTTATGTAGTAGGCGCATTTCTCTTCAGTTAGAGCTTCCTGTAAGATCCCCTGATGGCGTTCATGGCCACGCCAAACCTGGCTGTACGCCCTAATGACCTGCTTCACGCCCTTCTTCGGAATGTGGGATGCTATTTTCGCTATCCACTCCAGAGGGCCAGCAACATCGAAGTTCCGTGCAGGAGGAGTGGGGTGAAAATGTTCACCTTTGTAGACCCCTGTCTGTGAATCCTTGTTGAAGCTCATCCTCTCAAGAGAGAAAAGTACTCTTGAGATGTATTCGTTAAGGGTCTTACGACCGTTTGTGTCATCGGCATTTATCGGAGTACCATTAGAGTCCGTGATAGTGGTGTAAGAAAAATTCGAGAAATTTAGTGATGAATGCGCGGTAAAACAATTGATGAATGACATGATACCAGGAAAAGTTGAACTACCATGTTGGTAGTATTGTGAATCTCTGGAATACCCGATTTAGCGCTGTCGGGACACAATTCTGAAAAAATGCCCCGACAATACTTATGTCTGATAAGAAATACAGATATGATTTAAGATTCGGACCTGTCAGTCTGTTTATCGTGAAGCTTCATGAATACCCATCCCAGTCCCGCTGCCACCAGAGGAGACCATATCACTCCTGTCATATCACAAATACCTGTATTTGCAAGAACTATATCGGCTACCGCGAAAGCATAGCAGAGATATGCAAGAATTCTGAACATTTAATTCCTCCATGATTTTTAGTGATCTATCAACTATTTGAAAAACATGAAAAACAACGGACTCCTTGTTATTAGCCGTTACCGGAAAATATAGTTTCTACTTCCCATCTGAACAAGCTTAAGCATTTAAGTTGAATCTCATAAGTGGATTATGGATATCTCTTTGGCACTTAATATGTTAGCCAATTATCAAATTTCATGTAACTGGTGGCTGGAAATTCACGCTGTTCTTACAGCTGTGCTTACCCTGATAAAGAGCAGTATCTGCCAGTTGAACAGCATCATCAACGGGAATTCCGCCTCCCGTCGAAACTCCAAATGTCATTGTCAAATTGATGGAAATATTGTTCCATATGAAAGGAGTATTTGCGATAAGAGCTCTTGTCTTTTCTGCGACTTTTACTGCGCTGTGAAGCGATGTTTCGGGAAGCAGGAGAAGAAATTCCTCCCCTCCCCATCTTGAGGCAATATCCTGATTCCTGAGAGCGTTTTCCAAACACTTCGCAACCTGCAGTAATATTTCATCCCCGCAGGCATGGCCAAAGCGGTCGTTCACCTGTTTAAAGTCATCAATATCCGTCATTATAAGCCCGAAGCCTCTGCCGGTTCTTGATGAACGGGCCTGCTCATCCGCGAGACTCTTCATCATTGCCCTTCTGTTGGCAAGTCCGGTAAGTGTATCGGCCTGTGACAGCTTCTCAACCCGGGAGTAAGCATCTGCCAGTTCTTTGTTAACTCTGGTTCGGAAACGCACATTGCGGTAGACCAGGGCAAGAGAGATTCCGGCAAATGCAAGCCCCACCAAAGCTCCGGCTATCATCCTTCGCTGAATTGTTCTTTCTCTCCTCAGTAGTTCTATTTTCCGTTCCTTTGCTTCAGTTTCGTACCGAATTCTGAGGAGATCAAGTTCGCGGATTCGCTTTTCGGAAAGAAGTTCCTCCCTGAGCCGCTGAAAGGTCAAATTGGTTTCAAAGGCTTTTTCGTATTCTTCCCTGCTGCTGTAGATAAGAGCTCTTTCCTTAAGTATACTTACATTGCTTTTGCGGTCATCCAGTTGACAGGCAAGCTCTTCTGCCCTTTCAGAGTGCTCAAGAGCTTTATCCAGACTTCCCTGAAGCCTTCTCAATTCAACAAGTTTTACCATTACCGAGAGGATTCCTCTCTTTCTTCCCAGCTTCTCTTCAATCTCCATAGATCGCCTGAAATGGTCTTCAGCCACATCCAGCTCATCCCTGGTCATATACACCGAACCCAGGCTGTTCAGAGCCAGCGAAACAAGATAACTGTCGTCGCTTGCTTCAGCCTCTTTAAGAGCATGTTTGTAAACATTCAGTGCATCCTCCATCCGACCCTGAGAATGGAATACATTTCCCGTGTTGTACAGAATGCCGGGTATACCCACAGTGAAGCCTTCACGGATGTATATCGAATGGCAACGGCGGTAGTAATCCAGCGAGGCTTCCAGATCACCGGATTCTCTAAATACATTACCAATTGTTGCCATAAGATGCCCGAGGTTGAGCTTTGCGTAAGATGATTCATTCTGTTCCGCAGTTTTTTCAAAGATCCTCAATGCATTCAGGTAGTGCTTAAGGGAGAGGTTGAGATTATTTATAAAAAACTGAACGTCCCCCAGCCTGCGAAAACAGCGACCCTGCTGAATTGAATCACCCGAAACTGTAAAAAGCTCAAGAGCAGACGCGTAATTCTCCAGGGCCGCGCGGTAATCTTCTCCGATTCTTGCCGCTTCGCCAAGACCAAACAGGGCAGCTGCCTTTCCGGGGCAATACCCAAGACCTACAGCAAACTCAAGAGCCTCAGAACTGATTTCTTCACCCAGATCCCTGTCACTTTTCACAACAAGGGCCGCGAGTTTGTTAAGAAGGTCTACCCTGGGTTTCCCCACAGCCTTCTTCAGGAGTTTTCTCACCTCCGGGAGGGACAGCTGTTCTACTTTCTGAAAGGTTCTCATCTTCTACTCCCTCAACTCTCAACCGTTCGCCAATGAACATCAATATTCACTCAGTTATGCTCCGTCAATGACGGACCGGCTGACTGCCCCTTGAATCCCGGCATCAAGTCAATGGAAAGTGCCTTGATTCGTTGTCAGCAGACCGGGCATTATTCACTCTCCCGGGAAAAACAATGCTGACCGCGTCTCCGGTGACCGGAAGAAGAAGTTCAAGTGGTGTATCATAGTTGCAGTAATACATACTTATTGATAAATTATTGTACGTGACTTATCGGGTGATAAGCGGCTATCGGTATGTAAATATTTTCCGGTTTTGACTTGATGATCGGCTGAATAGCTCCGACAACTTCAGAAATTAGTTTCGCTACGAGCACGGCCTCCGTTTTCGTTCTGGTGTCCGCCCGCATGGATTCCTGTAATCGTTTTACCGTCTCACGAGCGTCAGCGGCAGCACTGCGAATGATCTGCACATAATCAAGCTGCTCCTTCAGCGGGATAACGGTCAACTGGTTCTCCAGTATAAGATCAGAATAACCTAAAATAGGTGTGAGCATATTGTTAAAATCGTGGGCTATACCAAAGACCATCTGCCCAAGAGCACTGATCCGCTCCTGACGAATACGTATCTCCTCGCTGCGCTTAAGGTCGAGGTGCGCTTTCATTGTTTCTTCAACCTGTTTTGACAGTTCAAGATTAGCTTTCTGGAGATCCGTTGTTTTTCTTCTTACCTGATACCTCAGAATAATGCTCACAGCAAAAAACAGTATAAGAATTGTACTAATACTGAAAAGGGATATTCGGACCCATTCAGGCGTTGTAAATTTCGAAGTTTCTCCAAGCCATTTGCGGAGAGTTTGGTGGTAAATTGAACCAGGATCCTCTGCCATAACTGTAAAGCACTTATCAATCGCAACAATCAGGTCAGCATTGCAACCTTTCTTTACTGCATAGCGGAGAGAAGCAGGAGAAAATATCACAGGGCTCTTTGAAACATTAAAACTATCCGCATTGGCATGTCCGAAAACACGATTGACAACACCTGCATCAACTTCTTCTGATTGAAGAAGAGAAAACACAGTTTCGTAATCATCAACCACCACAATTTCACAGTCTATACTGAACCCATCGATTAATGCTTCAAGTCGGGTCAGGTGTATCCCACTGCGTATAGCAGAAATACGCATGCCGTTCAGGTCTGTCAGGATGTCGATTTCCAAGTTATTTCGAGTGTATACCTGCGCCCAGTTACTCAGGATGTTGCTCTCGCAAAAATCGTAAATTTCATCCCTTGCCTCCGAGAAAGCAACATCCACCATAAGATCAATATCACCGGACTCCAGCCGTTCAAGACATTCAGACCAGTTGCCATGCACATAGTAGAGAGTCCACTGTTCATCATTGGCAATGCTTTCAAGAATATCCACAAAAATACCTGAAGGTGTTCCATCATCAGAAGTAAAAACCTTGGGGTAGTTCTCGTAGAAACCCACTCGTACCTCACGAGCATAAACCTGTGGTATTGTCAAAGTAAAAAGAAGCAGATAAATGAAAGGAAGAGCAGCTGATTCCCGGTGAGAGCGAAAGGGCAGACTCATAGGTTCCATCCAATCATATTTGAAAAGCAATTCAGATGAGCAGACAGACTTGATTAATCATATTCCAACAAGTAACTTAAAGCAATGGATAGTCTATTCATGGCTCATAATCAGGTATGTGGAGCAAATCACCTGCGAGTGATTCATGCTGGAGTCCGTAAATAAACTCTCACAAACGCGATCTGTGCAATGCTGCTTACCAATGCTGCGCAGGGGAATGCTATGTTTCCAGCAATATTGTTTATCCGGTCAGTCTCCCGGTCTCTCTTCCCTCAGCTTTGTGAATTTGCAGCTCTCTTCAACTCATTCAGTTGTGCACGTAAATCCCAGCGAGGCATTCTCCTCTGAATTTCCTCACCAAGATTCAGACATTCACTCAGAACCTTCTCGTCTCCAGTAGTCAGGTAGATCTCGCGAAGAAAGTCGTATCTTTCCGATGAGTCAGTAGCCTGCTCCAGTCCTTTTCTGAGTTCTCCAACAGCTTCTTCCAACCTGTTCTGAAGCCGCAGCAATCTACCCCGACACCAGATAATAGAAGGAATGTAGTCCTCAGGAAACGACCATTCATCAACCCATTCAAGCTGCGCTACGACCTCTTCGAGCCGCCCTGCATCCATGAGGATCAAGGATCTCTCAATGGCGTAATCAATACGGTGAACGGCCAGTCCATCTCCACTGCAGATACTCAAAGCTTCATCGATAAACTCCAGTGCCCGATCCCGTCTGCCTGTCCTCTGCAGGGCAGCACCCATGTTGGCAAGAGACACGGAGAGCGCCTCACTTCCACCGTACCTTCGAGCAAGCTCCACGGCCTTCTCAAGAAGCTTGAAGGCCTCCACAGAAGGAGCCTCTCTTTCCAGCAACGCACCAAGATTACCCAGAGCCTGCAGCTCCAGAAGACGGCTTCCAGTTCTCTGTGCAAGTTCCAGGTGCCTGCGCGCCATGCTCTTTGCATCGCTGAGTCTGTCGGGCAGATACTTGTAAACCAGTGCCAGGTTACCTACAGAGAGGGTCTCCATTATAAGATTCCCAGTCTCTACAGCATAAGCTAAGACCTGTTTGAGTGACTTTTCCGCTTCCTCCAGCCGACCCAGGCGAAGCCTGCATCCAGAAGCGTTGCCCAGAGCCTTTGCTGCCACCAGTCGTTCCTCAGGTGTTCCGTCGCACAACTCTCTGTGAACGGCAAGAAGGTGTTCCATAGCTTCTTCCGTCCTTGCCTGAAGCATCAGTATGCGTCCCTGAATGTGAAGTATCTGCGGTCTCAGCTCAGAGTTCATGTCTTCAAGACCCTCAAGCAGTTCAAGCGCATCCTGCGGTCTGCCAAGGTTGGTTGCGAGATTAACCTGCATCATCAGAATCCGTGCCCGGTCCTTTGAGGTGAGGTTCTCTTCTCCGGCAGCCTCCTCAATAGCTTTCTCCGCATCCTTCCAGTCTCCACTGGAAGAGTATAGATCGTAAATCATTCTGTGAGCATCAAGCCTTCTGGAAACATCTCCGGACAATGAAAGCACCTTCTTCATCTGATCAAGACAGGTACTGATCATTCTTCTTGAAAATGAATGCCTGCCAGCATCAATGTACCAGCGCGAAGCATCCTCAGCACGATCAGCCCGCTCCAGATGGAAGGCAATACTGTGAACTTTTTCCGGCAGGAGAGCCCACAGACCCTCCATTTCTTCAGCTGCTCTTGTATGAAGTCTCCGGCGCTCCGAATGAAGTTGAAGATTGTAGGCTGCCTCTTGAAGCAGAATGTGAATAAAACTGAACAGCCCATCAGCAGTGCGCTCCCATACCCTCTCAGCAGCACCCTCGGGAAGAATACCTTTCAGATCCTTGTCCGGCATGATACGCTGGAGTACTCCTGGATCAAAAGTCCTGCCCAGTACGCTGGCCGCAAGGGTTACTTCCTTGAGATCCGGTTCAAGCCTGTCAAGCCTCGCAACAAGCAGTGCATGAATGTTTCCCGGAAAACTTTCTTCATCGGGAGGATCTACTGCTGAAGTAAGCATCAGTGCATACTGCTCCATGAAGAAGGGAATTCCCTCTGTACGCCGGTAAAACCACTCAACGAGTTTCCTGGAAGGCTCCCTGCTCAGGCTCCACTCCAGAAAGCTCCTGCAGCCTGCCCTGGAAAGTGAAGGCAGCTTCATTTCAAGAGGAGTCAAACCGAGATCCCGCACAATTTCGTTAAGTCCCGGTCTTGTCAGAAGAAGAATGGGCGGTCTTTTCTGCCCCAGTTCCTCCAGTACTGCAACCAGGAGCGTAACGGAATCCGGATCCATCCACTGAAGATCATCAAAAACCATAATTGTTTTCTGCAGCAGACAATGACCCTTTATCAGAGCAGCGGTGACTGAGACAGTGTTCTGGAACCTGCCCGCAGGATCCAGACCCTGGTAAAGCGATCTCTCCCAGTAAAGACCCGCCATGGCTGCAAGTACAGATTCAGCCCTGAGTAACTCGTCTGATACTTCTTCTGCAACCGGATCATCAAGTTCATCCAGCAGATCAATGAAACCGTATAGTTTCTCCCGGAAAGCTGTAAGCCCCCCATCACTGGCACAGAGACCAATCCACTCCGCCAGCCATCTGGAAAAGATATCTGAGCTTCCTTCCGACAAACCCTTGCACCGGATGAAGATTACAAAAACATCACCCATCCGGTGACTAAGCTCTGCAGCCAATCGGGTTTTTCCCATGCCTGTAACTCCTGTAAGCAGTATCTGAATATCATTTTCTTTCAGCTCAGTCTCAAGCTGATCCAGCAGTTCATCCCTCTCTATCAGCGGAGGAACGGTGTCAGTTGCAGCAAGTCTCTTCTTCCACGGAGAAAGAACCTTTACCTGCACCGGGCGGGATATTCCCTTCAATGTAATTTCCCTCTTACTCCTGATTCCAAGACTGGAAGTACGATTGAAGACAGATCCGCTGTATACAGAGTTCCAACCGGCAGAGCTGTGCAGACGGGCTGCCAGGTTAACGGAAGGTCCGAGAACAGTATAAGACTCCAGAAGGGGTGTACTCAGTAAACCACTGAAAACAAGGCCACTTGCTGTTCCCGCTCTCACTCTGCCATTTGCCCTGGCAAACATCTGCTGCAGAAAAGCATCTGCACGATGTGGATCATCCTCCATGGAAACAGGAGCTCCGAAAACCACCAGGATCTGGTAGTTATCCCTGCCTGCTTCCAGCCCGGAAACAAAACCTCCAAGCTCTCCGGCAACCTCAAGAACAAGCTCTTGAAAGCTTCTTGGACAATTGTTTCCACCGCGATTTTCCAGGGAAAGAAAAATATTTATTACCTGTCTGAATTCATTCACCATGCTGTGGTAAAAGATATCCGGTGGAATGAAACAGTCTGAGGGAAGAGTCTCAAATGATATTAAAACTGATTCGTCATCCCCACCGGACAATGCCTTTTGAACTGTCAGGCAGCCGGAATCAGCAGTAGCCGCACGACTTACAGCAGAACCCCGGAAACTGTAAAAAGTCCATCCATCCATGGGAATAGCATCCCATACAACAGAACCTTCACCGACAGAATTTCTAAGAGGTAAAATATTTCCGGAGTTCAGTGCCTTAATTCGTTCACAGGCAGACCGGGCATTTTTCACTCCTCCCGGGAAAACAATAGTGGCCGCGTCACCGGCGAACGAAACTGGAAAGCCGCCAAACTCGGCACCGGCTTCAACAACAGCAGAAAGAGTATTGCTGACCTCGCTGGAGATAAGCTCCGCGCCTTCTGCGCCCAGATCAGCCATTCTGTCGAACCTGGAAGTAAAACCGATAATATCCGCAAGCAGTACAGCACCACTGAAACTTCCGGAAAGCTCACCTCCACGGATCATTTCTCTGATAAACAATGGAGCGTGGTCCAAAACATCCTTTCGAAAAAAAGCAATATCAGATCACTGACTATCTGAAGAGACAATAGAGAGGACAACTCTGCTCTGTCAAGTAACTGAAGAACTTGTGAAGTCTCCACTGTAAGCGTGATCGAGAATGCGGCATCGGCAGGTATGCAGGTCCTGAAATCTCTTTGGCCGGCCATCATCTATCTCATTGACGAGACGGCGTTTCCTTCTGCATATCTTCCTAAGTATTAAAGCGTTATCAGGGATTGCGTGATGCCTGTCATGGTGGTAAAAGATATGATGATCAATCCAGCTATTGTTATGAAGTCTGTCTCAACATCATTTTTCCTGTGCATATTTGTTTGCTTCTCTCAGGTCAGCGCGGACTCTTTCTGTGTTGCTCCATATGGTGATGACAATAATCCGGGGACACCGGCTGAATCCTGGCAAACTATTGGCAAAGCCAATACTGAATTGTACCCCGGTGATACTGTTTTGATACGCGCAGGTTCATACAATGAAAGAATCTGCCCCATAAGATCCGGTACTTCATGGGGTTACATTACATAACAGCAATTCTATTTATTGAGCTGACTACACGGGGTATACTATTCCTCTCCGGGAAGACGCTTTCGAGCAGGCAGGTTTCTGCTGCGGACTCTGTCCTGTCTTTTCTTTATCTGAACTTGATGAACCAGGAAAGTTCTTTCACGATGAAGTTAATCAGCGTTTTTATGTCTGGCTTTCAAATGGAGATAATCCAAACAGTCATAACACAGGTAGAATCCACTTGCTGGCAAATTGCCCGAATCCATTTATCACGACTACTGAAATTTATTTCTCCATCCCGGCAGATGGCTCAGTAGAGCTTTCGATTTTCAACCTGACCGGACGAAGGGTAATTACCCTCGTTGATGAAAACCCGGGAATTGGCCTTCAGAGCACAATCTGGAATGGAAGAGATTCCTGCGATAGACCTGTTTCTTCAGGAATCTATTTCTATGTGCTGAGAAATGGCGGGCAAACAATTACAAACAGAATGACATTGATACACTAATAACACTGGAAAACGTCTCACCTGACCATTCAGTACAGGCTATCAAATGCCCGATTTCTTCAGTAACAATCACAGCGGCATGAGAGTGTCATTCAAGTACAATCATTTTCCCTGTAGTGCTGAAACCATCAGCGTGGAACCGGCAGAAGTAGAAACCCGCTTCGACTTCTCTGCCGTGACCGTCTCTCCTATCCCATAAGACAGTGGCAGTACCGGAAGAGGGGGACACAGACAGTGGGATTCCTCTCACAAGGCGACCGCTGATATCGTAAATGCTCAGTTCTGTGTTTTGTGCCGCACAGCATATGCTGACACTGATTTCGGTACTCCCACTGAATGGATTGGGAGAGATTTGAATAACAGGCCCCTCATCTGATGGATTAGTCGGCTCATCGTTAAAACCTGTATCTGGTCCTATCGCATAGAGCCTGCTTCCAGAGCAGATATAAACATTGCCGTTTGCGTCCATTGCCGGTGTAGATGTGGTATAGATTTCAAGTTCCAGCGCCCATTTTACGGAACAATCCGGATTAATCGCAAAAAGTGTATCGAATGACGCGATATAGATAACTCCATTCGCATCAATAATTGGAGAAGCTATCACATTGCTTGCAGTGTTCATGGTCCATGAAAGAACTCCGGACGGAGTTAAGGAATGGAAGTTCTGTTCGAATCCGCCGGCAATGTAAATGGTACCGTCATCTCCAAGACCTGCGGAGGTATGCCTTAGATCGCCAATATCGTAGCACTTCCACTTGACTGTGCTGTTCGGGTTTATCGCGTACAAAGGTCCCCCGAATCCGGTTGGATAATAGATCACACCATCAGAACCCACTGTTGGTGTTGAGAAAGAAAAAGACATTGGCGCTGTGCCTACATTTCGTTCCCAGTTCACGCTGCCGCTGGTATCCAGGCAGGTGAGATAGTGGTCAAAAGCAGTGGCATGCTGGATATACAGGCTGTTGTTATCGGATGACATGGCAGGACCACCTGAACTGCCACTGATCCCGGTGGGGTAGAACCAGTTCTGATTGCCATCCTGATCGATTGAATACATATTGTCTGTGTAGATTGTACCGTCCGGACCTGCAAGAACAGGAGAGCAGATTGCTGAACTCCCCGAAAATGTCCATTTCACCTTTGCATAGGTAACAGAATCTTCGACAGCATAGAGTTTCTGATCGGTTGAGCCGAAATAGATTGTACCGTCTGCGTCAATTGCCGGAGAAGAAAGAACCTGATCGTTTGTCATACAGGTCCATTTCAGGGTACCATCCGGATTTATCGCATACAGATAACCGTCCTTGCAGCCAAAATAGATTGTACCGTCCTCACCAATTGCGGGTGACGATGCCTGAATGCCTCCTCCGGGAGTAAAGGTCCAGAGAGTATCCGATGTTTCCGGACCTGTGTATGGGCAAAGACCAGTTCTCTGATTGTCATACTGGAAGGTAGGCCACATCGGTTGTGCCAGTGCAGATGCTGCAAGAAAGAAAGAAAATAGTATCCAGGTGTATCGTCTTTTCCCGTTCTCCATTGTTGCGCTTCCCTCCGTGTTGATTTAGTACCGGCTGTCCCGGTGTATCGCAGTATGTACCCGCAGATTATTTCGTCACCCGCGTGCTGCATCTTCCAATGTGACAATATAGAATGTCTGTATCCGGTTTTATTACCACCATTCCCTTTGGGGCGTACATTGCCCGCTAAACTTTTCACTAATGTTTTCATGAATCCTTCATCTATAAGTCTAAGTATTTCATCTCCATCCGTCAACAAGGTGTATCAGGGCAACGTTCTCAGGTTCCGGCAGTTAAATCTCCGACAGTTCAGGTTGACGATTCCCTGACCAGAGTTCTCTTCAGCAGCCTTTCCTAAATTGAAAACAGAGAAAAGAATGAGTGTCTTTCCGGTTACGGGTTGAGGTCAGCTTTCAGCAATTTTCTGACCTCCCCCATCAGTTAGATAATTTCTCACATTCTTTTGTTTATAATTGAGAAATAAACACAGTGGACAAAGGGGATCGGGATTAAGGAACTCATTCAACTCAGGAACAGCCTCCACAGAGAACCGGAACTTGCCGGGCGCGAGAGGCAAACTGCGGAAAAGCTTACCCGCTTCCTAAAGAGGCAGCGACCGGATCTTCTGATTACTGAAATTGCTGGACACGGCATCATTGCCATCTACAGAGGAAATCCGCAGGGCAGAACTGTTCTCCTCCGCTGCGACATGGATGCTCTGCCAATCAACGAGATCATGAAAATTAATCACAGATCAATAAACAGAGGAATCTCTCACAAATGCGGTCACGACGGTCACATGGCTATTCTGTGCGGAGTCGCGGCGGAACTTTCAAAGAGTAAACCCACACATGGAACAGTAATCCTTCTTTTTCAACCAGCGGAGGAGACTGGCTTTGGAGCTGTAAAAGTAATCAGCCGACTCGAGTACAAGCCTGATTTGTGCTACGCACTTCACAACCTCCCAGGCTTCTCTCTGGGACAGGTAATCACTCGGAACGGATCTTTTGCCGGTGCCTCAAAAGGAATGATTATCACGCTCACCGGGAAAAGCTCACACGCCGCGCAACCGCTTGAGGGAATCAGCCCGGCTCCTGCTGTCGCTTCACTGATTTCTTACTTCAACCGAATTTCAAAACTGACAGAAGGAATTATGGCTACCCTTATACATGCAGACATAGGTGAAATTGCCTTCGGTACTTCTCCCGGTAATGCCTTATTAATGGTCACACTCCGCGCTCCAACCACACCGGAAATGAATGAACTTTCACAGAGAACTGTTCAGCAGATTAAGAATACAGCCGAAACTGAAAAGCTGCAGTACAAAATAGACTGGACGGAAGAGTTCCCTGCTACAATCAATGCAGAACTCCCCAATTCCATAATACGCCGTACTGCAGAACAACTCGGGTTTAAAACCACAACTCCAGAAAAACCATTCCCATGGTCAGAAGATTTCGGGCACTTCACTGAAAAATATCCAGGAGCCCTTTTCGGACTTGGCGCCGGATTACATACTCCCCCGTTGCACAGCCCTGATTATGATTTTCCTGATGAGCTGATACCCACAGGAGTTGAAGTGTTCAAGGGAATTATCGAAAGGTCACTTAAACTTTGAAAACAGAGAACAACACAATTCGGCACTATGAGAAGAAAGCCGGAATACTCGCGGGGAGATATGAGTCGGCAAATGTTGATACTCTGCAGCATCAACTTCTATCAGTACTTGGGAACTGCAGCTCCATTTTTGAGCTTGGTTGCGGCTCAGGCAGGGATGCGGCATTCCTGCTGAAACACACGGAGATAACAAATTTAGTAATCACAGATGGGAGCGAAGAGATGCTTGCTCAGGCAGCAATACTTCACCCGGAGCTGATTCCGTATTTGAAGAAGCTCGAATTGCCTGATGGACTGAAAAAAGATAAAGCGAAATTTGAAGGCATCTACTCAATAGCAGCACTGATGCACATGACAACAGCGAACATCAAAGAAACCCTCAACCGGATCGCACAATCACTCACTCCCAATGGTATCCTCTTCATCTCAGTCTGCACAAAAAGGGGAGAACAACCACCGGATGACCACAGAACGTTCACTATTAAGAGCAGCGAATGGTGGACAGATCAAGTTGAAGAGACCGGGTTAAATGTCACAGCAGCAACAGAATCCATCGATGGTCTGAGTAGAGCCGAGGCCCGCTGGTTGAACATTACAGCTATCAAGCCCAACTAAGGAACCAGGTCAGCCGAATGGCCCACTTGACAACTCCTGCACTATACTCTATTTTTCAGAGTACTCTAAAAACAAGGAGATGGCTATGACTAACAGCAAAATCGAATCGGATATCGGGTATGTGAAAGATCTGGTGATAAAGTCAGACAACTCAACTTCCCCGGCATCAATCTATATTCTCTGGGCGGCAATACTAATGGTGGGTTTTTCCCTCATTGATTTTGCACCGCGATGGGTGGGCTTATTCTGGATGATAGCAGGTCCTGCAGGAGGAATGTTGAGTGGCTTTCTGGGTTACAAAACCGGAGCAAACAAGGGTCAGATGGATCGTGAAATTGGAATTAAGCATGCTCTTCACTGGAGCGGAATGCTGGTAATAATTGCTCTTGCTATTCTGCTCAGCGCCAGAGGTATCATTCATGGAGTTCTTATCAGCCAGGTTATCCTTTTAATAGTCGCTCTAGGGTGGTGGACAGCCGGTGTTCACTTCGACAGAATCTTTTTATGGCTGGGTGGAATCATGGTGCTTGGTTTTCTGGGTACACTGTTCATGGACAGATATGTCTGGACAACAATGGGAATTCTATTGGGAACAGTGCTAATCGTTACTGCAATACGTCAGGGAAAGAAAAATGTCAGGCGATGATAGCAATGGTATCAAGGATGCTCTTAACAATCTGAACAGACTTCTTGGCCACAGAACAAGACTGGGCATATGCGTACTCCTTGCCAGACATACTGCCCTTTCTTTCAGCAGATTAAAAGAGCTTCTTGAAGAGACCGACGGCAGCCTGGGTGCCCAGCTCCGCAAGCTGGAGGATGAGGGATTCCTCTCAGTAAAGAAGGAATTCAGGAACCGTAAACCTGTAAGCTGGTATGGTCTTACAAACAAAGGTCGGTCCGGTCTTGAAAAACATCTTGATGCC
>JAIOSV010000100.1 GCA_021107435.1 Candidatus Sabulitectum sp.
TCATTAGAAATACGTATTCATTTAAAACATCTGCGGTTCGAGCTCTGATGAAACTCTTCCCTAAGAGACATAAGATACTCATGGTTTCACGAAATGAAAACCCCGGTTAATAAGTATGAACCGATGTAGCCTTCCATGAGAGCCAGACTTCAGTCCCTGTTATCAGTTTGAGTTCCTCCAGTGCCCCCGGAGTAATAACTGCTGAAAACACAGTTGAGCGGCACTGTACATCCAGCAGGTATCCGTACCCCTCCCTGACGATTCCTGTTATCTGCCCCTGGAAGTGATTCCTCTCACTTGTGTGCCCTCTTCTTGATTCATTTGAAACAACTATCGACTGTGGAGAAACTGCAATGTGTCCCTGTCCCTGCCCTGATTCTCCTGCCAGAGCTATCTCAAGACCATCATGAGTAACTGCTTTCCCTGCCTGAAACTTTACAGGAAAAACATTTTTCATACCAACGAATGATGCCATGAACGGCGTAGCGGGTTTGAAGAATATCTCGTCAATATCGCCCTGCTGCTCAATCTTACCGCAGTTCACCACCGCGCCTGCGGTTCCCAGCGACAGGGCATCCGAAAAATCATGGGTTGCCATTACGAATGTTGTACCGGTTCTGGTATGAATTGCCTTCAGTTCCCGTCTGAGCCGGTTCCTGAACTGGGGATCAAGTGAACTCATGGGTTCGTCAAGAAGAATCACTGACGGATTTGTGGCAAGTGCTCTTGCCAGAGCTGTGCGTTGCTTCTCTCCGCCACTCAATTTGCCCGGAAGTCTGTTCAGGAGAGGTTTCAGATCAAGCATCTCTACGAGATCCGAAATGACCATGCCCCCCTTTTGAGCCCATCTGGTGCCGTAAAGAATATTTTCCCGAACAGTAAGATGAGGGAAAAGCGCACTGTCCTGATACACTATCCCGACACCCCTTTTGCCGGGTTTTACATTGGTCACATCCCGCCCCGAGATCTCTACCGTACCTGTATCAGGCTGTGCAAGACCGGCAATACTTTCAAGTACAATTGTTTTGCCTGAGCCGGTGGGGCCCATGAGCATGAAGAAGCTTCCCCGGGGAATTTCCAGGTTGACCGGACCAAGCATGAAACCCGGAAATGTCTTCCTGATGGCTGTGAGCTTTATCACACCCTCTCCTCCACCTTCGCTGCCTGTCCGGCAGTCGCAAAGCGAAGAGCTACGAATACTATCAGGCTTACTACCACGAGAATGAAAGCAACAGGCTGGCTGTATCGAAGACCGTAAGCCTCATATCTTTCGTACATAAGCACCGGAGCAATCATGGGATGGTACGCGACAACAACAACCGCTCCGAATTCACTTAGAGCCCGTGCTGCACTCATTATCAGACCCGCGAGAATACTTCTCCAGGCAAGAGGCAGAGTAATTCTTCTGAAGGTGGTTAATTTTGAGGCACCAAGACTCATTGAAACATTCTCAAGTCTTGGTGAGACAGAAGCAAATCCCTCTCTGACCGCGTTTATAAAAAACGGCATGGCAACAAACACCATTACAGCGATAATACCGACCTTGCTCCCCATTACCCTTATGCCGAAATCAAGAAGAATACGACCGAACCAGTGGTTGCGTCCTGTTACGCCCAGTATGGCAATGCCCACCACAGGGTGTGGAATAACTATGGGGATATCCACGATGCTCATCAGGAGTTTTTTGCCGGGAAACTCCTTCCTTGCCAGCAGATAAGCAAAAGGGGTTCCCGCGACAAGACATATCAGGGCAGTTAACCCGGCTGTATAAAGGCTCAGAAGCACCGAGTCCACCACAAGTTTATCGGATAGAGCCTCTTTCACGGCAGAAGCTTCGGGGGCACACATCATGCTGATCATGGGCAGCGCTAGAAAAGCCATGACCGCAAGGGCTGACAGTATGCTCAGCCAGAAGAATACCCCCTTGTTCAGCATGTTGCCTACTCAGTAAGAGCAGTTATTCCCGATGGTATCTCGGAAAAGACAGTTTTCGGGGAAATTCTGACGGGAATGAAAGACGGTTGACCCATCTCGTCAAGCACTGACAGTCCGCCGTCAGGGCTGAGCAGGAATTCTGCTAACGCCTCAGCAGCTTCGTTGTTGGGAGCATCTCTGAGAATCGTTACTCCATAAGCAATAGGCGCGCCTGTCACTGTTCTGGTCGAGCCGGGTTCACTTCCCGCGATCTCTGTGGAGGCTGTGGCGTAAAATTCTGCAAGATCCGGATCTCCGAGGTTAACCTCTGCGGGAAGCACCACATAGTCCAGCTCGTGCTGAACTGCCACTGAAAGGTACTCGAATGCATAATCAAGATGTCCGCTCTGGAGAAGTGATATCAGCTCAACGGATTTGGGTCTGATGTTGGCGATATTTCTGCCGTCTATCAGATTCTGATAAAGTCCGGGGTGATTGCAGTAATCTTCTGTGAGTTGAAGTGTAAGTAGTGTTCTGTATCCGCAGGGGTCTGCGTTTGGGTCTGAATGCCCCCATTCGACATCTTCACGTCCCAGAATCTCATACCAGTTGCCGGAGTTGACCTCTGATGCGAATCTGCTTTCAGGAACATAGCAGAGCACCATCTGGTTTGTTGCGAATACGCAGTTCCAGTCAGCGTACTCATCAATAAGCATGTTGTCTATTACGCGATAATCAGCTGAAGCCATCACATCACACTCACGGTCAAGCTCTGTAATTTTTCTTGCGCAGGCAACGCTTCCGCCGGCCTCTCTCTGTATGTCCACACCGGGGTACATCTCCTCAAACATTTCCTCAATTCTTTCAAAAGGAACTGTAAGACTACCGGCATGAAAAACTGTAACTACTCCCTCCGGAACAGCAAAGCTGAGACAGGAAAGGACAAGAACTGTCAGAACTGTGGTTTTCATAATATCTCCATTTGTTCAGGGTTTATAACTTATTCTGATTTTCTATGAGCTCGGGTAATATTGTCATTATTCCTTTCGGACACAACGGTATAATTCAGAGATCATCACCCTTTTGCAGAAGCATTGTTTTCAGCAGTCTTTACGCTCCTATTCCCATATGCAGGCAACCGGCATGGTCAATAATCACATACAGACCTGTGATTCGTAAAAGCTCTTTTCAAAATACACCACCTCAGTTATGATATTCAGTTGTTCTTTTTTACCAGTCAGGTAATTCACAGACAGTTCATGGCATTGAGTTTCATGAAATGTGTTTGTATATTGCCGCGTCTTTATGCATGCCAATTATTATTTCTTGCTGATTAGGGTGGAAAATGAGAGACAGAATTCTTGGGTTGGACAGGAAGGTACCCCTGCTTGACGGATCTACCGTCACTTATGTAAATCTTGATAACGGAGCGAGTACTCCTCCAATGAAAGACTCAATGCAGGCACTTGACGACTTCATGCCCTACTACTCCAGCGTACACAGAGGTACAGGCTTCAAATCCAGATTGAGTACCAGAATCTTCGATCAGACAAGAGAGATCATTGCTGAATTTGTAAATGCTGACCTTTCTCAAAACACCCTTATCTTCGGCAAAAATGCTTCGGAGGCAATCAACAAACTGGCTCACTCACTACCCACAGGTGATGACTGCGTTGTAATTACAACCCGAATGGAACACCATTCCAATGATCTTCCCTGGCGAGACCACTTTAAAGTGGTGCATGTTGACGTGCTTCCAGATGGAAGGCTGAATGAGGACGACTTCGATAAAAAACTTCAGGAGCACAAGAACAAACTCGTGCTTGTCGCAGTAACCGGAGCCACAAATGTTACAGGATACCTGCCTCCAATTCACAGACTGGCCAGAAAGGTTCACGAGGCTGGATCTCTTATCCTTATTGACGCAGCTCAGCTTGCTCCCCATCGCAAAATAGACATGAAACCTGATGATGATCCGGAGCATCTGGATTTTGTTGTTCTTGCCGGACACAAAATGTATGCACCTTACGGTACGGGCGTTCTTATCGGCCCAAAACACGCTTTTTTAAACTGTTCCCCCGACTACAGCGGTGGCGGTACCGTTAGCATCGTAACCCGGGACAAGGTTCTCTGGGCAGGCCTTCCGAACAAGGAGGAAGCCGGAAGCCCTAACGTTCCGGGCGCGGTCGCCATGGCTGCTTCAGTTCTGGCTCTTATGGACTACACCATGGAAAATATTGAGGAACACGAGACTAAGATGACAGAATATGCTCTTAATCGTCTCAAAGAAGTTCCCGGAATAATTATTTACGGGGAAAGCGATCCGGCAAAGCATGACAGAGTCGGTGCTATTCCGTTCAATATCGATGGAATCCACCACACTCTTCTTGCGGCCATTCTCGGTTATGAGGGCGGTATAGGTATCAGAAGCGGCTGTTTTTGCGCTCATCCTTACGCCGTAACCCTTCTTAACCTGACAGACAAAGAAGTCGAATCCTGGAGAAAAGAACTTCTGGCAGGAGACAAATCAAAAATCCCCGGTATGGTCAGAATGAGTATTGGATGCTATACCACTGCAGAAGATATTGACAGACTGATCCGGATGCTCAAAAGGGCAGCAGCGGGAGACTACTCTGGAGAGTATAAAGTAGTTAAGGAGACCGGGGAGTATATCCCGAAAGGCTATTCCGAACCATTCGACGATTACTTCAAGCTCAAGAAATAGGTGCTCAGACTGCTTTGGCCAATCTGAAGATCGGATTTTAACTCCAGCGGCTATTCTTCAGACAACCTTAACTTGCGACATCTCAACATGTTAAATTAAATTATTTGCTTTATGCAAATTTCCAAGTATTATCTTAAGTACAACACAAAAACGGGAGAGGATATAATGCTTGCCAATCTTCTCATCACTGCACTGCTGTCTGTTACCTATGATCCTTTGAGTCTTCAGAGTCTGTATCTGAATGTTGTTACCGATGGTCAGTATGTTTTTTCCGGAACCGGATTTTTAGTCGAACATGATTCCCGCTATTTTCTTGTTACAAACCAGCATGTATTCTCCGGTATCGACTTCTTCAACAACACTCCCCTGGCACCGGATTCCTCAAAACCGGTTGAACTTCATCTCTGGTTTCACGGTCCACTCCTGGGAGAATGGATCGTGGGAGTTGAGTCACTCTACAACGGCGATGGTTCCCCAAAATGGATTACCCACAGGTACGAGGAAGCCGATGCAGCCCTGCTTCCACTTGAAAATATTCCTCATGGAGCCCTTCTCCACCCTCTTGACCTTTCTCTGACAGAACCCGATCTCTCCGTGATACCCGGGCTTACTCTCTACATAATCGGCTTCCCGTACGGCAGAGCTTCTACCGGAAAAATGCCGATATGGAAAACAGCACACCTGGCTTCAGAATACGATCTTGATGTCGAAGGATCAAGAGCTTTCCTGATAGATGCAACAACCCGGGAGGGTATGTCCGGAGCACCGGTTGTTCTGCGTTCTTTTAATGGTTTATCCCAGGAGAATGTTTCAACCAGATTCCTTGGTATCTATTCCGCTCAATATCTGGATGCTGAAATCGGTGTTGTATGGAGACCGGAAATAATCATTGAAATTATGGAATCAATCCGTTAACAGCATGATATCGCAGGTAATACCCGATGAATAACGCTTTGATTCTGATTCTCAGTTCAGCATCAGGACTGACTGAACACAACTGTGAGAATCAGTTCTCAGCGTGCAGAAGTAAACTCCGCTGGAAACCGGTTTGCCGCTGGAATCCATACCGTTCCAGACAGCCTGTATCTCTCCGCCTGCTTCTGTATCAAGAGGAATGGTCCGCATCATTCTCCCCGAGAGATCAAACATATCAAGAATCGCATTACTTCCCTGCGGCACATTGCAGTACAGAGTAAGTGCTCCGCTGCACGGGGAGCTTCCAAGCCGAAGCGTGGTTCGAAGATAAGAATTCTCAACAGATGTTACAGCCTGATAGAGGTATGGAGACAGGTTGAATCCGGTAACAGTGACAAAAACATCTGAAGCAGTTCCAAAATCCGGAATCGTGAAAGTAACATTTCCTGCTGCGTCGGAATAATCGGAATCCATCCATGGAGCTGATATGGAATCGTCGATCTTCACTGCTGCAAGTGCTCCTTCCAGAGGTACGCCTTCTGCCGTCACCAAAAAGGTTTCCGTTCCCGGAAGCACAGGATCAGGATGGTCACATGTAATTATCGCCAGGTGAGCAGTGTCGTAGCAGATATCCATTTCGGGACAACCGAAGAGCATGTGCATGTGGTTGTTGTCCACCCCCATTGAGCCGTAGTATTCATAGACTTCATTCTTTGACCAGTCTGTAACCGCTCCCATGTGATGGATTTCCTCCTGGAAGTAGCCCTTGAATATCCACTTCACCAGCGAATCCGCAGCTCCATAGGGGCTGTTCGTGGTAGGACCCATAGCTCCAATTCCTCCTCGAGGATCACCTATGGAACCTTCACACATAAGTGCCTCGCAAAAGCAGTAATGTCCGTCAAACATTCCTACCTGACAGGCCACAAGAGCAAACCATGGAAGTTTACGTCCGTTCTCAAGTGCAGCGATATCCGAGATGTCAAAGCCCGGAGGGAAAATTGCGGAAATATTTCCGTGTCCGCAAAGACCGAATATTGAAATGCCGCTGTTGATGGTGTCGGTCAGAGCTGAAACAGTGGGAGTTATTCCACCGGTTTGACAGAACCAGATTGGATCCATCCCCGCTGCCATCATGTATTCCATGTAGTCCCACGAGTTGGCAACGAACTCAGTATGTCCCACGCTCACGCCCTTCTGAAACCAGCTTTCCCCTGTCTCGAAAGGGTTCATCTCGTGCTGGGTAATTTTCCAGGCCTGGTACTGAAGATCAAGGCTGGTCTCTCCCGAAAGCCTTCCCACATGAATACTGGGCACACATCCCGAGCCGATAACTCCATATATATTGTCAGCGGAATGACCGCTGTATACTGGTGATGGAACCATGTCCGCATCCCCGACAAGCAGAATGTACTCCGGCGGAACCGGCCAGGTGTTAAAGGCATTCTCAATGTATGTATCGATTTCTGCGGCTGTAGAACCGATATCCGGGATGATGCCTGTGACAACTTCAAATCCTTTCCTGTTCTTCCAGTCAATAAGATCGCTCACCATATCAAGACCATCTTCTGTGGAAATCACAAGGTAGCAACCGTCAATGGCATTCCCCCGAGCGTCAAAACCAAGCACTTCTTCATAGAAAGGAACAAAACTTCTTGTGATATCACTGCTTGACCTGAACAACTCGTTCTCTCCGGATTCAGGGGTAGTGAAGAACCGCACAGTCAACGATTTTGTTATTTCAAGGTCTCCGGTTGAAGGATTCCAGCTCACAGGAAGAAAACCGACTCTGGCAATCCGGATATCCCGAAGAATTTCAACCGATTCAAGAATTACGGGAGATTGCGGCCATCTGGCAGAACCGTTGTAGAACTCACTGTTAATCACCTCTTCAGGTCTCGGTTCTCCCCTGATTGAAAGAGGCTGGAAGGGCAGTATTCCGCCAGTCAAGCTGGTAGTAAATGACTCTCTCTCAAGTACCTCATACTGAATCCTGCCCAGATTCGGAACCGCAACCATTCTTCTCGCTACAGGCATGTCAGGCATTCCTGGAATCGCGGTGATTCCTTCACCGGACATCCTGAGAACACAAAACGAACCTGAGCCTTCACTTTCAAGCAGATTCAGATTGAATCTGACAGTAACCCCGCTGAAATCAGAACTGACAACCTCTGCGGCCTCAGTGATGTCAGTGTCCGCGAACAGAGTTCCAGCCAGTACTGTGCCGCAGCATACAAGAGCAGAAACAGTAAGCCTCACACCTGTAAACATTTTAACCTCCTCGGGGATTCAACTGCAACTTAAAATGTCCATACACTTCAGCGAGGGCAGAGCCCTGCATCAATGCTGATAATCCAATGCATGAAACATACCAGGAATCACCTGGAATCGTTCGGTTTGATTTGCACGGAATCGGGATATCCTGTATCTTCCTCGGGCACGCTATCATGTACTGCAACCGTTCGGACAGAACTAAGGAGAAATTGAATGAGACTGTTTCTTTCTATCATTGCAATTACCACAACTCTTCTCGCGTTTCCAGTAAGTTTTTCCACTGCGGAAACTGCCGCCGAATCCAGACTGATACGGGACGGAGAGGCAGACTCAAGAACAATCGGCAGCTGTTTCTCTATCGAAAACGATAATTCTGCCCACCCTTTGGCATATGTCTTTGAACTCCTGCCCTGCGGATACATAATCACATCTGCGGATGACTATCTTCCCCCTGTTATAGCCTACTCATATACGAGCAGCTGCAAAAACACAGGAGAAGAGAGCAGCATCCTTCTTGATATTGTCAGGAGTGACCTGGAACTGAGACTGCACGCTCTTGACCGGATTCCCCCTGAATACAAAACCATGAACAATATCCTGTGGGAAGAATACATCAATGGACTGCTTCCGGGAACTCTGCTGGAGCAGTGGCCTCCCGAAGGCTCAACTCCCACAGAAGGCTGGCTGGAAGAGAACTGGACCCAGGGCCCTCCATTCAACAATTACTGTCCTATGGATCTTATCGCCGGAGCCAGAAGCGCTGCCGGATGCCCGGCAGTCGCAATGGCCATGATTCTGAACTTCCATGAAATCACCAACGGCACACGGTTCAATGATGATGATGACTATTACCATAACTACCATGAATACTACTGGATAGATGATGACTGTGTTGCCCACGATTTTCCATCCTGGCCGGAACTCAACGTATATCTGGACACACTTGACAGTCACTACGCAAATGAAATCCCCATTACCAGTTCCGACAAAGCTGTTATCGTTTACGCGAGTGGCGCTGCCTGCAAGCAGGTTTATACAGCAGCTGGCTCCGGAACCTTTGGTGTCACTCAGGCCTACAACGCCTATCAGAGGTTCGCTTTCGCTGAGAGCGAACTGCTGCACTCCACATCTGACAGCCTTTACGAACGACTTTCCGGAAACATGATGGAAGCCCTTCCCGCACACCTTGCCATAATAGATTCAGCCTCTATGTACGGTCACAACGTTGTAGTGGACGGATACAATACCGACGAATTCTATCACATCAATTTCGGCTGGGGCGGAAGTTACAACGGCTGGTATCTATTTCCTCTTACAGGCATGCCGTACGGCATGAACCTGATTGAGGGAATAGTTCTTGATATTGCTGAAACAGCCCAGTCCATAGAAGAAGGAGACTCAGAATCCGCAGGCAATCCTCTTGCAATATCATGTATCTCCAACCCCGTATCCGGCAGCTTGCAGGTCATCCTCTCCACCGAATGTGGATGCAGAGTGAATCTCTCTGTTTACACCCTCACGGGAAGACTTGTAAAAACTGTTGTTGACGCAGAATTCATTCCCGGATCTCACAGCATCAACTGGACTCCTGAAAACGCTTCTAGCGGGATTTATCTACTTAGGGCTTCAAGCCCGACGGGAACTGATACTGCGAAGTTTACACTGGTTAACTGATTGAGTTTTCCCGGTAAAATGTTCAACTCATCCTTCCGGCTATACGCCGGGACGCTCTCGGTTCCATGCAGTAATGCCTCTTTTTGTGCTCTATGCTTGTCAAGCTCCCTTTTCATGTGAAAAATTGCTTACCGTGCTGCCTGAGTATGTAGTCCTGCGTTATCTGTGATATCTTTCTCACATTCTCATGCCTGGTTGACCTTGGAGGTATTGCACCGAGACCATGAGATTGAAAAAAATACTGGAGAGTTCTGGAATCAAGAATCCTCTCCGAGGAAAGCTTATCGGTCAACGACTGAAAATCTCCCTACAGCCCTTGATGAATCCGAAGAAACAACAGAATGCCCGGACGAAGAGTAAGAACCTACTCAACGATCTGATTCCGCCGTATTTCTCTGCGTCCTTTATCAAACAAGGAAATGATTACCGGCGAATACATTGGTATTTCTGTTCGTCCCACAGAGGTGTATACATTTCAAGGTAGACTATATCCTCTAAATGAATCCCGCAGAGAATAGCGGGATATTTCAGTAAAAGACACAAGATCCTCAGGGAATATCTCAATCGGCACAGAGCCCCATGAATCCCTGTAAACAAGCACATTGTCACGGTATTCAAGGCTCTCTGCTCCCAAGAATACAGGTGCTATCACTGCCAGGATAAGACCAGAGATTCAACACATAATCATTCCAGTCTTCACAGAACTGCTCTGCTTCAGGATATGACCTGCATCCCCACGACCCGAGGAGCAAACCTGTTTCCCAATCCCTGAGAAGCAGATATGCCGATGTAGACCAGACTCAGTTTCCCCCGGGCAAAGACATCTACTGTAGCACTCTCTCCCATTTGAAATACCCCTTGACAGCTCTTCCCATTACCTTCGATATTAGCTTGTAGTTTGTCAGTATATACCGGAACAGGGGGAACATACCATGAGAAGTGTATTGTTGAACGCATTGATTACCGCCGGATTTGTTATCATCCTCACAACTTCCGCACTTGCTGCCGAACCTGAAGAGAACACAATCCCCATAATTGGTCTTCGAATCAACAACACTGTGGAATCTCCTGTTTTTGGAGGAATCAGAACTGAGCAGCTCTGCGACTTAATGTGGCGACATATTCA
>JAIOSV010000054.1 GCA_021107435.1 Candidatus Sabulitectum sp.
ATAACAATGTGGTCGGCGTCTGACTCAAGCAGATTTACCGAACAGACATCACCGGGCTGACCGCCGAATGACTGCCAGTTAAAGTCGCCATGCATGGCAAATGATGCTGTGACCAGAGCCATGGTAACAAGAAATACATTCTTCATTCTGAAAGAACTCCTCTCGAATGTGCTCATGCGGGGAAATTATTTGTTACGGGATAATCGTACGCCGATAATCATGCCGAAACCGCTGCAAGTCAATACGGTGAGCTTATCTGAATATCCTGCAGGAATCTTAAAAGTCTGCTGTATGTGTGCGGCTGAAAAGAAGGCAGAGAGGGGCAGCCGAAGCTGCCCCCCTTGAGTATCTGTGTGATCAACCCTAACGAAGAACCATTGCCTGTGTGGAAACGATGCCTGCGGGGGTTGTAAGGCGAATGAAGTAAACACCGCTGGAGATGTTCTCCGGTGTCCAGTTCACGGAGTGACTGCCCGCTACAACTTCATCGTTAACCAGTGTGTCCACAGTTCGACCTGTAATATCAAACACCTGGATGGAGGCATGACCGGTTACCGGTGTGGAGAAGTTAAGGGCGGCGGTTCCTGTGATGGGGTTGGCGGAGACGCCAACGCCGAGAACTACTGTCTCAATGCCTTCAAAAGAGTCATCCGTAGACGTGGGATAAACATCAATCTGAGCGGTAACAGGGCCGTAGTTGTGAAGTCTTGCACCTGTGTAAAGAGTTGTAGCTCCGGAAGGTACATTGACAGTAAACGAGGCCTGTCCACTGCCGTTGGTTGTGGAGGTTTCGTAGAAGGTAATGGTTTCAATACCGTCAATACCGTCGGAAAGAGCTACTGTTGCTCCACTGATCGGTGAACCTTCGCTTGTTACAGTCATGGTGATCGTCTGTGAGCCGGGGTTGACCATTCCTGGGGTACAGGAGATCGCCAGAGCTGTGGGGTTTGCAACATCGTTGGTGAATATCTCCATGGCGGGGTCGCCGAACCAGATGTACATCTTGGCGTTGTCTTCACCATAAGAACCGTGGTTTGTGATTATCCACATCGCTGCTTCGTTAAGGGTTTCTCCAACACTGTAATTCCCGTTGTTGTAGAGACCGAGGTAGATCTGCTTCATATAGTCGTGGTTGGGTACAGTGTATGAAGACTGAGTAGCGGCAAGATTACCGCTGGCTCCGTTGTCATCCCAGGCGAAACTTTCAGCAAGACACTCAGTTGAAGTATGATACTGTCCATTGAGACAGTCTATGTTCCATACAGGAGGCATGAAGGTGTTTGTTAGGGCCTGGATGTTGGTCTTTGACCATCCCGGGCTCCAGGTCCAGGCTGTCTGACTGCCGTGCCCTCTGTAGCCCACGGAGCCAATGCCGTTGTTGAACCAGTCAGAAACCATTGCGCTTGTTCCGCCCTCGAGGGGGTATACCTTGTAGAAACTCATATTGACAACATAGCTGGCGGCAGCGATTTCGTTGCAGCAGGCTGTGTACTTGCCGGGGTAATCCTGTGAATGAGCAGCAAGAACGGAAGTGCTGGGAATGATGCCCGTGGTGTAGCTATCGGAAAAATCGTATTGATAGTAACCATTGATGATCTTATCAACCTGTGTGGTGATCTGCGCGGCATCACCGGTAAGACGGCCAACTGAGATTTCAGGGGTAAGGTCGGTACCCACAAGGCAGGCGTACCAGTAGTCGCTGACTATACCGCTGTAACTGTAACTCGGAAGAGCTGTGTAATCTCCTGCAATTAAGGCGAAACGGGTAAGACTTGTGTCGTAGTGATCAGTCATTGCGGCTTTGATTGCACTTGTGGTTGCTGAACCGGAGAAGGTCTCAACGGTTGTCTCGTAACCTATGCCCTGGTAGAATTCAACAAGAGGCATAATGGCGCTGAGATTGGCATCTGTGGTAACAAACACATACTCGGCTGCTTCAGCATCGGTGGAAGCGGGAGCGGAAGCTGCGGCATCAACCATGTCGTAGTTGATGAGCATTCTGGAGGCGCTGTTTCTGATGGTTTCAGTGGAAGGAAACGCAATTGCATCAATGTTTCCAGAGAAGTCAATTCTTATCCTCATGGATCTCACGGCCATGAGTTCGCCTGTACCAGGGTTGAACCTGAAGGGATTTACAAGAACGTTGTCGGTGTTAATTCCTCCCCATATTGCCGGATTGACAGTTTCTGCCCAGTTTGCGGGAAGGAAGCTGTTTGTTTCGTAGGCCGCGTCATCCTGACGGAAGGGGAATGGATTGTGGGGCATGTCGATTTCAGGGGTCTGTGCCGGAACAAGATTAATATCGGAATATGTTGTGTACTTGACATCTTCAATTGTTACAACAGCCTCGGTACCGAAGGGAAGAGCGAACATCTGCGGGACACCGGGAACATCAGGCAGGCCCACTTCGGTCTGTGAGTGAAATCCCGGCAGTTCAATACTGTCCCATGTGGTACCGCCCGCGACGGTGTTGCCCAGCCAGAAACCGGGAACGGTAACATCAATAACAATGTGACTGGCGTCTGACTCAAGCAGATTTACCGAACAGACATCACCGGGCTGACCGCCGAATGACTGCCAGTTAAAGTCGCCATGCATGGCAAATGATGCTGTGACCAGAACCATGGTAAAAAGAAATACATTCTTCATTCTGAAAGATCTCCTCTCGAATTAAACATGTTCATGCGGGAAAACAATCCACCTCACACTAATCGCATAACGATAATCATTGTTTTTTCCGAGCAAGTCAACACGGAGAGTTGACCTGCGGTACGTCACTTAGGATAATTGGCTACAAACAGAAAGGAGTTTCAGAAAATGAGAAACACGGTATTTACAATTTTACTGGTAGTTACAGTGGCTCTTGCCGGACCCAGAATAGGTGGTCGTATTGGATACACTACTGCCGAAGATCCGTTTACTGGTCTCGATGCAAACGGTGCCATTTTCGGAGGTCAGATCACATTTCCTCTTATGCCTGTTCTGGGCATTGAGGTCAGCGGAACATACACCAGCACGGAATCTGATATTTCAATGGAAAATTATCTTACCAATTACATTGAAGACGAATATGGAATGGATTTCAGCGGAGATCTGAATGGTCTGCGCAGTTACATGGAAGATCAGCTCGGATGGAGTCTTCCTCCAGAAGCGGACATGCTGGAAGACTACACAGCGACCTATCACAACCTTGGTCTTGCCGGAATTCTGAGAGCCGACATTCCCATGGGAGCTTCACCCTTCAGCCCATACATTGGTGGGGGCGGTGGAGTGCACTTTGTTGTGAGTGATGCTGATGCAATGCTTGCAATGCTTCAGCAGCAGACTACTGGGGATCCCGCAATCGATCCGTACGATCACGTCTTTCCCTCTGCCGAGGGAGTGTTGGGTGTTAATTTCAGGCCTGTGGCAGTTCCTGTTTCCATGTTCGGAGAGGTCAGGCTTTCCAAGCCCTTTGGAGATGATGCTGGCAACGCTATTGTAACCTATTTTGCTGGAGCTAACCTGGGCTTTTAGAACTGTTTACGTTTATGCGCCCTCGTTACGGGGGCGCTTTTCATAGTTTATTATCCCGCAGAACTGATCCCATATTCCGGGAGCGGAGCATTGTACTCCTCCGGATTTCAAGGTCCAATCTTTTTCCCGGAAGCCGGTAACTTTTCCGCCGGCTTCTTTAACCAGAAGAACCCCTGCTGCCATGTCCCAGGGCTTCAGGGTTTCTTCCCAGAAGCCTCCGTATCTTCCAGCGGCGGTATAGGCCAGGTCAAGTGCCGCTGAACCACATCTTCTTATTCCTCTTGCCAATCCAAGAAAGTCGGTAAGCACATTCAGGTCAAAGGTCAGATCTTTAGAGGTTCTCGTGTATGGGAAGCCTGTAGCTACAACAGCATCCCTGAGTTTGTTCGCTGAGGAGACCTTTATGGGTTTTCCGTTAAGGTATGCTCCGCCTTCCCGGAGAGCCGTGAAAGTTTCAGAGTGTACGGGGTCGTGGATACAGCCAAGACAGACGCCATCCTCATCCACCAGTGCTATGGAAACGCAGAAAAAGGGAATTCCCATGGCGTAGTTGTTTGTGCCGTCCAGAGGGTCAACAACCCAGCAGGGAGTTGTCGGATAGGTACCATCCCAGCTTTCCTCACCAAGAAATGAGGCTTCAGGGAGAATATATGTGAGAGCTTCCCTGAGATAATTCTCTGAGCTGATGTCGGCTTCCGTGACGAATTCCATGCCATCCTTCGAGCTAATAGAGAAGCCTTTCTCTCTGTAACTCAGTAGAATAAGCCCGGCTTCTTTTGCTGATTTCACTACTTTGTCCACAAAACGTTGAGTCATAGTCTCCCTTTCAGATCAGTGATGTTGGAATTATATCACAGGATAACTTAAGGGGGGGGGGGATCAAATGGAATTCCGAAGTCTGGGAACCAGATTGCGCTACTATGTCAATGATCTTCTGATACGAAATCCTATGTGGCAGATGCTTGTTCTCGTAATAGCGTCTTCGGCAATAATAACCATTGGCGTTCTGCTTGTGGATGGCAGCGTTGAGAATGGCTTCTGGTGGTCATTCACCAGGCTGCTTGATCAGGGAACCTTTATATGTGATGACCAGAGTGAACCTCATGTTGCCCTCGTGGGAGTTCTGATAACAATAGGCGGTATTCTTGTTCTCTCTCTCCTTATAGGTATCTTTTCATCGAAGATAACCGAACAGCTGGATTCCCTTAAAAGAGGCAGATCCCCGATAGTTGAAAAAAACCATATCATCGTCTGTGGAGACGGAGACAGGTTGTACGAAGTAGCCAGAGAGCTGGTTGAAGCCAGGCAGGAGGGTTCTTCACGGGGCAGTATTGTGATATTCTCCAGCAGATCCAGAGAGGAAATGGAGGAAGTTCTTATCCAGCGCATGGGCAGAAAGCCGGCCAGACAGGTAATCTGTCGCTCCGGCGACACAACGGATGTCGACTCGCTGTGTCTGCCCGGTTTCCAGAGGTGCGCGGGGTTTGTTATCATTGGAGACGACGACAGTGCTGTTATCAAAACTTTGATAGCAGTGAATTCCATCAGGGGTGAAGGTCGCTCTGCCGGGGTATGCGAACTTCGGGACAGAGCCAAAGGCCGAATAGCGAAAATGGCCTGCTCTGATGTGCTCTGGATTCCAGTTAGAGAGATAGTCATGCGTCTTCTGGTGCAGATTGGTCGTCAGCCGGGGCTCAGCGCAGTGTACAGCGAAATACTCAGTTTCACCGGCAATGAGTTTTACTTGAAGCAGAGCCCTGAAGTTGAGGGTCTTGATTTCAGAGAAATTTCGGAAAGGATCTCGAGAGGAATTGCTGTGGGTATACGAGCAGATGGAAAAGTTATACTGAATCCTTCACCTGATATGATTCTGGGTTCGGGAGACAGCCTTCTTGTTCTGGCAGAGAACAGGAATTCTTTTTCTTTCAGAGAAAAGAGACTTTCAGTTAAAGACAGCTTCCAGGAGGAAGGAAGATTGACCGATGATTTTTTGCGGATGCTTGTGTTTTCCGGGCAGAGCAGAAAATTTGGATTTATGTTGAAATTGCTTGATAATTACTCTCATTCCGGAGCAGAGATAACCGTTGCGGGATCAATCCCGGAAGACGAAGGAGCTGCCCTTCTGAAACAGGTTAATTTCAAAAACTGTTCAGGAAGTTATATTGAAATGGAACGAACAAATCCTGACAGTGTTGAAACGCTGCACCCGGGAAAGCACGACAGCATCATGGTGATTTCCGGGAAGAACTCGGAAATGTCAGATGAGGAAGCCGATTCAGAGTGTATAGTAACGCTGCTTATATTGAGGGATATTGCAGAGAGATATGGTGACCGGTGGAACGCAACGGTGGTTTCCGAGATAAGAAACCCCAGAAACAGAAGGCTGGCCACTGCTGCGGGGATAGATGATTTTGTGATATCAAATGAGGTGTGCAGTATGATAATGGCACAGCTTGTGATTCAGCCCTCTCTCAGTCAGGTGTATGAAGAGATATTTGATCCATCCGGGTGTGAAGTACAGTTGCGGAAAGTTTCTTTGTATAAGTCGAGGAATTTTTCAAATCTTGCCGGTGAAGGTCTGGCTAGAAGAGAAGTGGTTCTTGGATGGCTTACGGGAACCGGTTTGAAGTCCAGGGTCTGTTTGAATCCTCGCAGAGATATTCCTCTGCCCTCTGACCGGGACACAAGAATAGTAGTCATTGCTGAAAGGTAAAAAAATGAAAGGATCCGGATTTGTTAATGCTCTGGGGTTCATCACCGGGATGATTTTCATGTTCTTGGGAGTGGCTCTTGCAATTGGTGGACCAATTATCATCACTACTCTTGACTCAATGCTTCAGGAATCATCCAGAGGGTTGCTGACAGCCAGTGGAGCCATCAGGACCGCAACAGAGGGAGTCTCCAATTCCAGAGGAATGGTTGAGGAAGTAAGACTTTCCCTGGAAAGTACATCAGAACTGGTATCAAATACCTCTGATGTTCTTCAGCAAACCGTGTCCATTCTGGAAGAGTTAAGAATAATCCTTCCCGCCCTGGCCAACGATATGGCTTCTATGCCCGCAATGCTGAGAAACATGATGCCCGCAAATCATTTTGATGAAGTAGCCGAGAGAACAGAGACAGTTTCGGCAGAACTTGGCTTCCTGAGCTTCGAGCTGGAGGATCTCGCTGGGGATGTAACTCTTGCGGGAGAATCTATAGGAGAAGTGGCTGTTTCTGTGGAGGCAGTGGAGGAAGAGTTCCTCTCCGCTGAGGGATCATTCAGTGATGTCGCGGAGAAGATAGAATTAGTCGCCGCTTCTCTTGAGAATGGATCTTATGCCAGCATTACTATTGTTTCGTTGATAGGCTTTGGAGTTCTGATGTTTCTTGCCGGGCTTCATCAGATTTCATCCGGAATGATGATTCGTAAACTGGCGAAGAACCAGGCGTTGAAATGAGGACCTCTGTATTTCTGCTTGTTATTCTGACGATTCCCCTTATAGCGGGATCATTTATTCTGTTTTCAGATACTCTCGAACTTGATGTGGGAACTTATCGCTTTATCAAGTTTAGAATAACTCCGGAAATGGCTGAAAGTACTTTCATTTCAGGAGAGTTTTTTACAGAACCCTTCCCGATGAAGATGGAATTCATCCTGATCACAGAGGTGAATCACCGAAGAGGCTGGGAAGGCGGGGGCGATATTGATACCCTTGAAGTTGTTTACTCGGAGAATGGATCTCTGGTAATGGGAGTTCCCGATTTCGGAGATTTTGTTTTGATAGTAAGTAACCGCGGCAACACAGATCCCGTTTTTTTTGTGGCGGATCTGTCAGTTTCATATGCAGGTTCCGGGGTAACATACGATTCACTGCCGTTTGGCATGACTCTTCTAATGAGTCTTCTTGCCATTGGAGTAGTAACAGCTGCTGTATTGCTTACAATCAAGAGAATGTCTTCCGGGACAGGTTGACCAGTTTGGTATATTCACGGGAAAGGAGGCCCTATGTTTATTTCCACAAGAAGCAGATACGGACTTAGAGCCCTGGTTCAGCTGGCAAGGAACGGACAGGGTACCCCTTTGAGTTTGTCTGGTATAGCAGACGTGGAAGAAATACCCATAAGATATCTGGAGCAAATATTCGGAAGACTTCGCGGTGCAGATTTTGTAAAGGGACGCAGGGGCCCCGGCGGTGGCTATGTCTTGAGCAGGGATGCTTCCGAAATATCTCTGCTTGATGTAATTAGAGTTCTCGAAACGGAATTCTTTCACACGAACTGTATTCACCATTGTCCAGATTATCTTGTACAGCAAGAGGAAACCGAAGGGGAAATCCCCGCATGTACCAGAGAAGACAAGTGCCCTACGAAAAAGCTCTGGACGGATATCAAGTTGTTATGTGAAAATTATCTTGGGAAAAATACACTTGCCGATCTCTCAAGAGGATCGCTTGAAATGGAGTAACTTCACCATGTGGCAATATTCCGAAATACTCATGGATCATTTCATGAACCCCAGAAATGTGGGTAAACTGGATGCTCCTGATGGACATTCAGAGGTTGGATCTCCCCAGTGTGGAGACGCAATGTATCTTGACATTGACATTGATGATCAGGGAAATATCGCCGACATAGCGTTCAAAACGTTTGGATGCGCCGGGGCTATTGCAAGCGCGTCAGCTCTCACAGAAATGTCTCGGGGGCTTCCCGTTGAAGAGGCTCTGAAAATACGGAACAGTCAGATTGCTGAGTATCTCGGGGGGATGCCTCCTGAGAAATTTCACTGTTCAGTGATGGGTCACCAGGCTTTAAAGGCGGCGGTAGAGGATTTCAGAACAAAATGTGATGAGATCAGCACGATTCTTAACGAGATTGGGATAACTCCTGTCCTGGTCAGACCGGGAAGGGTGTATCTGAAATCGGGGGATGACGCAGAACAAGTAACAAAGATCCTTGAGGAAAAGATTGAAAGAAAGATATCAGTTGAGGTAAAATAGTGAATACTGTATATCTGGATAATGCTGCCACTACCAGAATTGCTCCCGAGGTGCTGGAAGCGATGCTTCCGTTTTTCAGGGACCAGTTTGGAAATCCATCAAGCTTCCATTCTTTTGGAAGCTCCCATATGAAAGCGATTGAGAGGGCAAGAGGTCAGGTTGCCCGTCTTCTCGGGGCAAAGGCTGAAGAGATCTATTTCACCTCAGGTGGAACTGAGAGCGACAACCAGGCCTTGAGGGGTGCCGTGAAGATTAATTCTGCTCGTCGTGGAATAGTTACCTCCGCCGTGGAACACCCGGCGGTTATTGAAACAGCGAAAGCTCTTGAGGAAGATGGTTGCACACTGGGCATTGCTGAAGTTAACAGGAATGGAGAGCTTGATCTTGAAAGCTTGAAGACGCTTGTTAATCAGCAGACGGCCATAGTTTCCATCATGGCGGCCAACAATGAGACAGGTGTAATAATGCCTCTTGCGAAAGCCGCTGAGATAACACACGAAGCAGGAGCTCTTTTTCATACAGATGCTGTCCAGATGGTGGGGAAAAGTCCGATTGATGTTCATTCTCTGAAAATTGACATCCTCAGTCTCTCTGCTCACAAGCTTCACGGACCCAAAGGAGTAGGAGCAATATACATAAGGAAGGGGATAGATCTTCCGCCATTGCTTACCGGAGGTCACCAGGAAAAAGGTATCAGATCCGGCACATATAATGCTCCGGGAATTGTCGGCCTGGGAAAGGCTGCTGAATTATCCCTCACTCATCTGAAGGGTACGGTAGCCACGGAACGGAAACTCAGGGAATCTTTTGAGAAGCGGATTCTCGAAGGCTGTCCCGGCTCTTTTGTGGTTGCTGCTGATGCAGACCGTCGTCTCCCCGGCACCGTTACCATTATCTTCAAGGGCATAGAAAGTGAAGCCGTGCTTACCTTGCTTGATATGCAAGGGATATATGCCTCCTCAGGGTCTGCCTGCAGCACCGGCAGCAAGAATCCCAGTCATGTCCTGTATGCCATGGGGGTTGATTACACGCAGGCAAACAGTGCCCTCAGATTCAGCCTCAGCAGGTACACCACTGAAGAAGAAATCGATCGTACAGTTGAGCTATTGGCCACGGTTGTGGAAAGGCTCAGAAGAATTTCTCCCTACATCGAATAGATTAATAAGCGAGAGGATTGCCGTTTAAAGGGAGCCCTCTGCCCTCTCTCCTGCCTGTTTTCTTTGCGTAGTAAGGGCACTTAAAAGCCGTCACCTGTCCAGCTTACACCAGCATACAGCTCGAAATTTTCAAAATCATTCAAACCGATGTTTATGCCCCCGTCTATGGCAAGATTGTCATCCAGCAAGTATTGTATTCCGGTTCCGGCCTTGAACTCTGAAGAGGTTGAACCGTTCATTTCTGCGTAAAGCAGAACAGCAGATGTTACAAAACTTGAACCACCTGCTGTAAAGTACATAGCATCAGTGATTGTATCGTTGAAAAGATTTCTTCCCCCATTCAGAGAATACTCTGCGGACATGGAGAGGCGGAAGTCCAGGAATGTTGTGCTGGTGACTCCGCCGAAAGCAATCTCTGCTCCTCTGTCGCGATGCCTTTCTCCTGTTGGAAGAGTTAGCCTTCCTGTGAACTTGAGAGCAGTTCCACCCCTGGCTTTTTCATAGAGCCATCCTCCGGACAGGGTAATGTCTCCCATGATAGATCCATCATAAGGGTTATCAACGGGCACCACAGGGATGACTCCGCCGATTTCCAGGTCCTTTGTGATTCCCCAGCAAGCCTTCAGAGGGACACGAAGAATGGATCCGTTATCGGTGTCAAAGTACTCAATACTCATACCTGCTCTAAGCAGGCCGGTTTCAAGAACATCTGAGCATGGGAGACCTGGCCAGCCGGAAAGACCACCGGGACCAATGGACCAGGATGCGGAAAATGCTGCATAAGTTGCAATCGCAAGTACCAGTACTGATTTTCTCATTATTCCTCCGGGGTTGACAATCACTCTTCATATATGGGAATGTATTGAATGCGGGAATATAGGTTCTTGCTAAGCGGAGGGGATAATGAGAACAGGAGAGACATGGATTCTGGTATCGCTGGTTGTGTTTCTTGCCGGAGGGATATTCACTGCCGTTAAAGCCATGCCGGACATGAAAGGATCAGATTTCGGGAGCCAGCACCGGGAAGAGCTTTCTTTGTATGATCAGCTTAAACAGGATATTCAACCTTATCACTTCGGGAATGTACCAAGGGAATCTTTTTCCGGAGATACCACAGTGTGGGTGGTTGATCTGGATCACAACATGTACAGTCTGCCCCAGGCGAATCTTCATGTTACAAGAGTACTGAGAAGGCTGGGTTTCAGAGGTATTATTGTTCAAGAAAGAACAACCGGGGGAATAGTCTTCAATGCGGATTTTCCCAATGGTCAACCTCTTCAAATTCACTTCACATCCCCGTGATGAAAATGTCAGCGCGGTAGCAAAATCCGGTTGAGGTGGTCAATTCTCTTGACTTTCTTTATCTTCCTTCACTTCTGAGAGGATGTATTGCAGATAACTGCGAGAGTATTCGGCTTGCTGATAAATTTGTAACTACTGATGTAATAAAGAATTAGCCAAATAATAGAACACAGATGAAGGGAAATCCAATGAAGAGAGCCGACAGGTGGATGGTTTACAGCTCCGCGATTGTACTGGTGCTGGCACTGTTTCTTATATGGCCAACAGTGAAATGGTATTCACTTGAAACCATTGAAAGAGATCGCGCTGAAGCAAGTGTTCAGCCGGAAACAACCAACCCTTATCTGAGAGGGCTTCTGGATGAGATGCAGGAGGAGGGAGGAGAGCCTCTTCTGGAAGAATACAGAGCTCTTTACCAGTCAAGCATCGGTACCATCAAACTGGGACTTGATCTCCAGGGTGGAATGTACCTTGCTTATACAGTAGAGCCCACTCCGGGGCTTGACGCTGACGAAGCACTCGATCAGGCTCTTGAGATAATCAGAAACCGAATAGATGAATTCGGAGTATCTGAACCGTCCATTACCCGTCAGGGAAATGACAGAATAATTGTTCAGCTTCCAGGCGTAAGAGATCCCGCCAGAGCCAGGGCGATTGTTGAAAGACAGGCTCTTCTTGAATTCAAGATAGTTGCCTATCCGAACGCGGAACATCCATCTCCCTCAAGTATTCCGGTTATCAGAGAGATTGAGGCAGCTCTGGGGGATGAGGTATCTGAAGAGGTTGTAACTGAATCAACAGAAGCGGAAGAATTCTCACTTCCCGCAGGTGGTGACGAACTGACGCTGCCTTCTCCTGACACGGGGGAGGAATCTGCTCTTCCGTCCATTGAGGTAGCGGGAACTCTCAGTTCACTGATTACCGCAGCAGATCAGAATGATGCAACTGTTCTCAGTATCAGACCAGGCGACTGGGTGATAACAGAGGGTGACGACTACGATGCCTTCCTGTCTATAATAAATCAAGGTGATGTTAAGGCTATTCTCGCGGAAGCAAATCTTAAATTTGTCTTTGGGAAAGCCACTGTTATGGCAGACGGTACCTCTATGATGAGTCTATTCCTGATTCCCGATGATTCGGGCCGCGGCTGGGACAGACAATCAGATCTTGACCTGCCTCATTACCGTCTTACAGGGGCAAATCTCACAGATGTACGAATCAGGATGGGTGATCCCAATTCCATGAGCAGAGATCCCTATCTCCTCCTTGAGTTCGATAGCGAAGGTGCTTCCAACTGGGCACGGATAACCGGTGAGAATGTTGATGAGAGAGTCTCCATCCTTCTGGACGGCAGAATCTATTCTGTTGCCACAATACAGGAGCGAATCACCGGATCGGGAACAAGGCTTTCCGGAGCTTTCTCTGTTGAGGAGGCTCGTGACCTTCGTCTTGTACTGAAAGCAGGAAGTCTTCCCGCCAGACTTATCATTGCCGAAGAGCAGACCATCGGCCCCAGCCTTGGGCAGAAAGCTATTCGAAACGGCTTTATTGCCGGTGTAGTGGGCATTGCTATCATCGCTCTGTTCATGATTCTTTACTATGGAACAAGCGGCATTTTTGCTGTGTTTGCGCTGCTGTTTGATATGCTCATTATTCTGGCTTTTCTCTGCTTCCCGGGACCACTTGCAAGACTGGGGGTCACCGGGCTGAATGCCACACTGACCCTTCCCGGTATTGCCGGTATTATCCTTACCATAGGCATGGCAGTGGACGCCAGTGTGCTTATCTATGAGCGCATCCGTGAGGAGCTTTCCAGCGGTAAGGGAATCCGGTCGGCAGTGAATTCCGGTTACGCAAGAGCTTTTGTAACCATTATGGATGCGAACATCACTACATTCATAACTGCTCTTGTTCTGTACAAGTTTGGAACAGGTCCCATCAGGGGATTCGCTGTTACCCTTTCCATAGGTATTATGGCATCCATGTTCTGCTCACTGGTCTTCACACGATCCATCTTCAGCCTTATGCTTGCACAGGTTAAGAGAACCTCTATAAGTATTGGCAGGATGGCCCTGATAAAGGATGCCCATTACAAGATTACAGCAATACGCAAGAAAACCTATGTGCTTTCTCTTTCCATGATTCTCGTTGGACTCATCGCGTTTTTCGCGCATGGTGGGCTAAACCTTTCCATTGACTTCACCGGAGGACTTGAGACCAATGTGGTATCCATGGAACATGAGACTACAGATCAGCTTGCTGACGCTCTTTCGGCGCATGGACTTGAGAGTGTTCAGATACAGTCTCTTCAGGATTGGGCAGGCAACGGTTATGCCTTTGTAATCAGAACCTCAACCAGCGACAAGGAAGTTGTATACAATGCCCTTGGACAGGAAAACTGCACCTTGATGGAAGACGAGAGCGGTAACTCTGAAGCCTCATTCATCAAGCAGATAGGTCCCAGAGTTGGTGCTGAGCTCAGATCAAAGGCTGTGGATTCAATTCTTATGGCCATGTTCTTTATTGTGCTTTACATCTGGTACAGATTTCAGTTCAAATGGGGAGTGGCAGCGGTTGTGGCTCTTATCCATGATGTTCTGATCACAGTGGGAATTCTTGCTCTGCTGCAGGTGGATGTAAGTCTCACAATTATCGCGGCACTGCTTACTATTGTTGGCTACTCTATCAATGATACCATAGTGGTGTTTGACAGGATCAGAGAGGATAATCGTCTCAGAAAAGGTAAAACCTTTGGTGAAACGGTGAACAAGGGTATCAATGAAACCATCAGCCGAACTGTTGTAACCTCTGTCACCACATTTGTCGCGGTGCTTATGCTCTTCATCTTCGGCACCGGTGATATCAGAAATTTCGCTCTTACACTTATGATAGGTATTGTTGTAGGTACCTACTCTTCAGTTTTCGTCGCAAGTCCGATCCTTGTTGACTGGCATGCGAGACTGAAGAAAAAATAAATAGAAGCAGACGAGAAATGGGGAGAAGGGCATTTGCCCTTCTCCCCATTCTTTAACTTACGTTGGGATAAATATTACCGTTCTGGCTCCGAGGTTTTTTACATTGGAGAGAGAAAGCGATCCTCCGTGCCGTTCCACTATCCTGTTCACTATGGAAAGACCAAGGCCTGACCCCTTGCTGTCATTGCCTTTAACAAATGGGTTTACAGCTTTCTCAATGAATCCGGGCGGAAAACCCGGGCCATCATCTGTTATGGAAACTTCCACACAGGTTTCCCGCACAGTAACTTGCACATCTACACTGTTTTCCGCGTAGCGAACTGAGTTTCGAACCAGATTTGAAATAGCTCTCAGCAGCAGCCGGTGATCACCGGAGACAGTGGAATCGGCATCATCTGAATAGACAGTAATCTTAACCTTTGAACTCGAAATTCTTTCTCCATCAGCAGCCCCCAGGCAGACATCCCTGAGAGAGACCTGCTCTTTAACCAGTGCGCTGGTGCTGCCTATCCTGTTGAACTCCAGAAGTTCGGAAACCAGCCTGTCCAGTTCGAAAAGATCCTGCTCCATAAGGCCCAGTTTTTCCTTTACAGCCTGCGGGTTTTCTCTGGCAAGTTCCAGGGCAAAGCTCAGCCGGGCCATTGGGGTTCTCAGCTCGTGGGCAACCGCACTTAAGAGTTCGTTGTGAGAGCCCAGAAGGGATATAATTCGTTCCGCCATTTTGTTGAAGGTGGAACCGAGTTTATCAATCTCATCACCGTGCGGGGCAGCAGGATATCTTGCTGCAAGGTTTCCCTCGCCAAATTCACTGGTGACCCGTCTTAATGCTGAAATACGGGAGAAGACAGATCTGAGCCCGAGAGCAAGAGCAAGAGCCTGCGACAGAAATAACCCAATAGCGAAAAGCACCAGAATAACGAATCTCGCTGGAGCAATTCTTGTTGAAACCAGAATTGAGAAATCTGCTCCGTGAGGTTGAATCAATCTGACCCCGGGCATCTCTCCGTTCCTTGGCGGCTGATGCCCGGGCATCGCTGGAGGGCGATCGGAATTTCTGAAGACCCTGACAACAACATCCATGGAATCGGCAAGGATTTCAACTTCAGGTACAGTCGGGTGCTGCATGTTCATAACAGCTATCGCGAAGCCTTCGAGCCGTTCCACCCGGAGTCGTTCAATACGGGCTGGCAGTACAGAAAAGGATATCCAGATGGATAGAACGAGAGTCATCAGGGTTGTGACTGCCAGAACAAGATAGATCTTCCAGTAAAGCCTCATGAGGGGGTTTCCCCGGAGGGAGGAGACATGAGGTAGCCCAATCCCCGAACGGTCTTAATCATATCCCCGTGTTTTTCCAGCTTTCGCCTGAGTCTGGATACAAGGACATCAATTGATCTGTCGAAGGAGTCAAAGTTTATACCGCGCAGTTCTTCCACAAGAACGTTTCTTTTCTGAACTCTTCCAGCTCTTCGAGCCAGAATAACCAGCAGGTCAAACTCTGTTGTGGTAAGATCAAGAGTTTTCCCTTCAAGAGATGCAGTTCTTCCGGGAACATTGACAGCAACCGGGCCAACCACGATCATCTCTGAATTGAGATCGGAACTGCTTCTTCGGAGCAGTGCTCTTACTCTTGCCAGCAGAACTCTGGGAGCAACGGGTTTCCCAAGATAATCATCAGCTCCCAGTTCCAGACCTGTTACAACATCCACATCGTCCTTCATTGCGGTGAGCATAAGTATCGGGCCGCGCCACCCCTCCCTGAGGGAGCGGCAGACATCAAGGCCGCTAACATCAGGCAGCATCAGGTCAAGAATGACAAGATCCGGGAGCCCCGCGACAACTCTCTTTTTTACATCAGATCCCCGGTGAAGCACCTCTACATTGAAGCCTTGATTAGACAGATATTCGGAAAGAAGAGAAGCCAGTGGAACATCGTCCTCAACAATGAGTATCTTTTCCTGCATAGTACCTCCGGTTGACAATGATCAAACCCCTTCTATTCTATTGCTCACGGAAGAATGAAGCAATCTCTTATGAAAGGATATGGATATGATAATTTTTCTTGCTACAGCGCTCTTCCTGATAATACCGGCTGACAGCGAGGGCCCGGTATACATTCTGGAACCGGCAGGCATTGAGTTCGGATACCTTCCCTCCGAAATATGTCCCCTGATCGAGGGAGTAATGACGGAGGAAAGCGGAGCACTCGCCGGTCAACCCAACAGTCTCGGTATAAGTTTTGGATGTTACTACTGGAAAACTGAGAACCAGATTGAAGACAAAAACTTCTGGATTGAAGAAAAACTTTCCAGTGTTATACCGCCGAACTTCATGGAGTCCATCCACACTTCCTCTTCCACATGGACTGAGGGCAGCACAGGCACAGACACCAGAGGATCCCTTTCTCTGGGGCTGATGTCAGAGATAAGCTTTACTTTCTCGCCTTCCGGAGGAGTTATGGGCAGGGGAAGAGCTTATGGAATATTCAGGAATGACTATGCTGTGCTGATAACAATGTATGGTCCATCCGAATACAATCCACAGAACTTCCTGGAGCAGATAGTGGCCTTTGCTGTACTCAGCGAATAGTTTTTCTCAGAAGAAGAAATCCGACAGCAAAATAGAAGATGGAGTGGGCAACCACAGCCATAGAGATATTCCAGTCATTACTCATTGAATCCACAGTTGTGACCATATCACCAAGAGGTGCTATGACCCACCAGCTGATTGATGAACCGGAAAGACCGGGAAGCAGTGCCAGACTGAAAAGACCAAGGGCCATAACGGCACCGGCAGGTCCGCTGGTAATGGAGGAGCATAGAGTTGCTGCCGCGATACTCCAGAATGCTGCAAAGATGCATCGTGCAAAGAACAGTTGAAAGACCATTTCAGGAGAGACTCCCAGAGGAACAAGAATACACAGGGAGTTCAGGGTCATTGCGGTACAAGTCAGCACAAAAACGGAAAGGACTGCGCTGCAAAAATAGCCGGTAATACCTACTCCACTGTCTTTCCACTTCCTCCAGGCCTCTGCCAGGAAGATGGTTGCCAGTGGTGCAGCCACCGTGCCGGTAAGCATGACAATGCGCCAGAGAGAAAAAATGGAGCGTTTCCCTACGGGGATATATGAAATAATTCCTGATTCCTGCAACCAGGACTCCATAAACATTGAAGCCACAAAGAGTATGGGAACAGTCAGGAAAGGCCCCAACCACCTGAGATGCAATATGGTCTTCATCTGTTTCCATGGCTGGAGGGACCTATTTGACACAGCTAACCTTTCCTTTATGCTTCCAGACGGGAATATTACTCCGTCTCAATCGAATGGACGAAATGAAGAAAATTTTGACCGGTGCCGCAGTGCTATTGCTCTGTGCCTGCGGCGAAGAATTTACGGGTCTTGGGTCAGTTGATCTCCGTGTTACATCCATTACATTTCGTGATTCTGACCCCGCCACAATAACAGGAACGCTGCCTTCCGGCAAACCGGCAGAATTAATCCTTGCGATAGATGCCCCGCAGGTGAAGGGAATAACGGTTAAATATTCACAACAGGCAGACACCTCGGGGCTGATAGAAGCCAATAACACATTGAGCTTTCCTCTGTTTTCAGAACCTGGAGAAATTCAGACACCAAACGGAATAGCAGAAATTGAGATTCTGCATGACGGCCTGTTCTGGGTGCCCTCCTATTCCATTCGAACAGATAGCGGATCCAGAAAAGTTTATGCCACAGCCCTTCTGAACAACACCACAGCTCAGACATGGCAGGCAGATACAATTAGACTGGTAAACCCCGAGAACAGCTCTGTAACCACAGCTACAGGACGAATCACCATAAAGCCCGGCACGAACCCCGTACCATGGTGGGATGCTCCGGCAGGTACCCCGGAAGCCGTAATAACTTACGGCTGGCCGATCCAGGGCCGCTGGAACCCGATGATTGTCGTTTACTGCCCGGCGGCGGGAAGGGTTGAAAGCTGGGCAGAGAGTATCTACCAGCGGAATGATACCCTCTGGTTTCCGGCTGACTCTCTGATTGAACTGGATCTTACCTGGCAGCAGATGCCCGGTGAATACTACTGTTTCATGGAGGCCATATCCCTGACAGATTCAACAGTGCACTGGAGAATCCAGTGGCCGGAAAATCTTCCCAGAGGAGCCACTATTGATCCGGGCATAGAGAGCTTTGAACTCTCTTCAGGAGAAGCCATTACAATACTGTACAGAGAGGTCTACTGACCCGTACACTCCTTGACCATTTACTCCAAATTTGCTAGAATAGCGTTCCTGCGGTGCGCCCGTAGCTCAATTGGATAGAGCATCTGGCTACGGACCAGAAGGTTTGGGGTTCGAGTCCCTTCGGGCGTGCCAAGAGGTAGTACACACGAACCCATCAAGGATTGGTCCGAACCAAGCTGATCCGATATAGCCCCCACCTCTTTTTTTAACCTTATTCGGATCAGATGCATGTCTTGCAAGCTTGTGCAAAGATCCTGCATTAAGGTGTATTTCAATTTCTTCGAGTCCAACACTAATTTCGCCTATAACCGCTTTAATAAGAGCTCTCTGCTTGTCAGGCTCAAATACTGTCTCGCAGGTCACTAGGATCTCCAGAGAGCGCTTCAGGAAGTCTTCAGAGATAAGATATCTGCTTAGCTCCTCAATGTTTCTGCTCTGCTCCTCAAGGAGCTTATCAAGCTTAGATTTCTCATTTGCATTTTCCTTTATATCGTTCATATATCGGTGGAATGCTGAAGAATCTGCTTCTGGATCTGTTGCTTCAAGGGCCTTATAGATTCCATTTTTTAATGTTGTAAGCTCTTTGATCCTGCGTTCAGTAGTTCGCTTGATTTTCTTTTTATCGGGCAGAGACTCCATCAATTCCCTATTGGTGAAGTCAACTATCTGCTGGATATATGATGGATTAGACAGAACGGTGTTGCGTATGTGATCCTTGATGCTTTCATCAAGAACCTGGGCCACTATATAGTTACGTTTCCTCCCTTTGTACTTCTTCGAAACTTCAATCCTACCAGAGCAATCCTTGTTCTTGCATGCATAGTAATTTTGGATATTACCCTTATTCTTTCCTTTTCTTATCTCAGTACTGTCTGCTTCCATTGGTGTGTCGCAGAAGCCACATTTCACAATTCCAACTAGAGGATAATCATAAGTTTTGCTGTTGGGACTCTGGCGAGAAAAGGATTCCTCAATTTCTGCAATTATGGAAGATGCCCTTTGGAAGGTTGTATCTGATACTATATTGGGCCAGTCCTCTCTGTTTTCCGGAACATAGGACTCGTATTCACCATCTTCTTTGTTTCGATCCTTTACGTGTCTTTCCAGAACACCAATGTATACCTTGTTTTTAAGGATTTTCTTAAGTCCCTTGCCTATAAACTTGTTACCCTTCTTGGTCTTATAGCTTCTCGAGTTGAGATATGCTGCAGCTTTTGTGTAAGATCTCGTTTCGATGAATTTAGTAAACATCTCCCTGACAATAGCGGCCTCTGCATCATTTATGATGTAGTATCCCTTCCTCTTGGGATCTCTATCATATCCAAAGGGGAGACTTCCACCAGATCTTCTTCCCCTATCGTACATTGTCCTATGTGCTTTGGTTACTTTTTCAGAGATTTGACCTCGCTGCATTTCCGCAACTGCCATCATAATTGTCATGACGAGTTTACCACCCGAGGTGGCTGTATCTATCTGATATTGAGTTACAACGATGTCTGCTTCATTTTCCTGAAGGAAGTGGAAGAATTGTAGGAATTTTTCTACACTGCGACCAAATCGATCTAAAGTCGTTGCTATTACAAGATTTACCAGACCATTTTCGACATCATTTCTAAGGTCATGGATCCTCGGATCCTCTAGTGATTTGTCACCAGGAACGCCATCAAGTAAGTATTCCGCGTGTAGCACATACTCAGGTTCATTGGTTGGACTTTTCCCGTGAATACCCTCGTGCTTCTTGTTAAGGAACTCAAGATAACTAGAGAGTTGCGCTCGCTGGTTGACTGGAGAATCACCTCTGGTTTTCCCCTGTCTAGCATCACTCACTCTTATTACAAAAGCACATTTTATCATAAATTCCCTCCCTTACCTCCGAATAATGATTCAAAGGCAAGGAAGAGGAAAGGGGGGAGAACTTCAGATTAGCAGAGCAAAGCGCTTAAGACACTTCCTGGATGTTCATTTTTTCGGAGTCTTTTCCTCCAATGTTTACACTTGGGTGACTCCTGCAACTCAGCACGAAGGAGGAGAAGGCTTGTAGCACTTCTTTGGTAAGAGGTGGATCATGAACCTTGAGCTTCTGCTTGTACTCACTCTTATCCATACTCGATCGACCCCTTCCTTCGGAAGGGTTCGATAGTACTATTGGTTAGTATAACAGGCAAAAGAAAGCTCTTTTTTTACTAGCTCTATAGCAAAAAGTAGTGCTATAAATAGACGGCGTGATAACGGGGTCTGGTATCTGATCGCAACACATGAGCGCCCTCCTCAGAGAGGAATTCCATATAGATGGATTTGATCTGAGAAGACTCAACGGACGGCCAAAGTTTTCGACCACCTGAAGAACCTAGGGGGCTCATTCCAAAGCCCCAGAGTGTTGCCTATCTGTTGATAAGCGCTCAGTTTAAATTTCATGCTCTTATGTGAGCTTGAATGATTCTATTTTGATCTTGCTCAATCGTCAAGAAAAAGAAGTACGTTTCGAAGGACTGTGTGTCACATTAGACAGACTAGCTTTGTAATTGTGGCCACAAAAGATTCTTAAAAGAGCAGTAGTATCAAGAAGTTATAGAGATATTGCTAGGTCGATAAGAGTGAAAGATTCTTCATGTTTACCACAACCGAGATGCGGCGAGTTCACGAAACTGTGGAGACAATGCTGGCTCAATGCAGCTTAATGCCATGGCACTATTTGTGTTAAGATCAATTGCATCATCAGAATTGTTCGGATGTAAATGTGCAATGCAGTGTTCCGGGTCGGTACAGTCGAAATCCATGTGAATTTTTGCTGGCAAAAGTGAAGACTGGATTGTGAAGTTAGCCTTCGTTACTGCCACGGTTCCAACTGACACATTCTTCTCCGGCTTGACGGTGAAATTACCATAAACGGTGATAGATGACCTTGGTTCATTTTCGAATTCTCCAGCGTAAGTACCGTTGCCGATAGGATGCATACCCATACTTGTCAGCACCTGTTCAGGTATACAAGTACTACCGAATTCAGAGATATATCTGATATAGAACCAGGCACGATCGGCAGAATTGTGCAAGGAATTCTGAAGTTCTTCAAAATCACTGGACTCTACAAGACTTAGTGAATTAACGATTTGGCCGGTAGTTGATGTCCACTTTTTTTGAGACCACATTTAATCACCTCCTGTGCTTCAACTTCGACAATCTTGCGTTATAAATAAGATAGAGAAGTCTATGTAACCTAACACATTACTTTTCACACACACATTTGCTTCCATGTAGGGGGTTCATCAGTACGAAGGGAGGTGTACTATGCTCAGTGTTGTCATTCGCAAATCCTTAGAGGAGATCGCAATCGTTTTGGCAGTTCTGTTTGTCAGAAGCCTGTTTGCGGGAGACGAATCTCGTCAGCAGTAGAGAACCAGTAACTCACTAAAACTCAATGAAATGCCCAGGAATCAGCAAATGAGCGGGACCCTGGGCTTTTTCGTTACCAACAATCCTGAAGGGATTCCATGGAACAGAAAGAGAGAAGCAGAGTGAAGGCCAGCTCGCCTCTTGCAGAGGTTAGAGCTGCCCGTGTTAGAGTAAATGGAGCCAATGTTACCCACAAGGGTATCGAGATCCTTAACGATGAAGGGGAGTGGGACTGCATCAACATCCACAGCGCTAATTACAACCTTATCTCAAATTCCCAGGTGGCTGAAGCTACAAATAGGATCCTATCAGAGAGCGTTATTCAGTGGACTCCAGAAAGAGAAGTATGGACCGGCAGATACTGGGCAAAGATTTTCAGATCTGATGTCGCCGTAGACGCCCCTCAGGTCGATGATACGCTCAGCCTTGGTCTCAGGGTGGAGAACAGTTACGATGGCTCCTGTCAGTTCCGCATGGTGTTGATGGGATATGTCTTGTCCTGCACTAACGGGCTTGTTTCTCCCAAGATGTTCTCGTCTTACACTATCAGACACTCTGGCAGTAATGATTTCAGCATGACATCAGCCTTGATGCATCTTGAAGAGGGTATTTCCCAGGTGAAGAACCTTGTTCCCAGGGTAAATAAGCTGAATGACATTCCGCTTACCATAGACCTGCTTGCTCGTGTTGCTAACGAAACTGCTCTTCCAAACGGGGAGTGGGGTCATATCACAAAACTTCTCGGAGGAACACACTCAGTCTGGGATCTGATGCAGGCCATCACTCACAGGCTCAGTCATCACGGCAGAGGAAGAGCCGGTCTTCAGAACGAGGAGAGGATAGGCGACTACTTCCTTGACCACATCTACAGAGAAGTAGCTTGATACAGAAAACACCCCGAATCCATAAATCCAGGGCGTGTGTTAAGGTCATATAGAAACACCTACATCTACAGTAACCTCTATGCACGCCCAAAACCCAAATGGAGATAATCATGACCGAAAGAATGCTTGCTGAAGCTAAGCAGCTGGATCGGTTTATCGTTACAGAGAAATGTGTCTTCAGCGTATCTGTTCGTTATCGTGAAGCGCCTTACCCTGTATATCAGATCGGGAGTTTTGATGCAGTGCAGGATCTTCTTGGCAACCTGTTTGAGGAGCAGCCCTATGAGGTAGTCTATGCCATTGCACTGGACAGCTTAAGTCGCTTCCTGGGATTTATGAAGATCGCAGAAGGCACAGTGAACCAGGCGAAGCTGTACCTCCGGAAGATTCTTACCTTTCTTCTCTTGGATACAAACGCCACAGGGCTAATCCTGGCTCATAACCATCCAGGGGGAACAGCGGAACCAAGCAGGGAAGACATCAAACTTACAGAGAGGCTTAAGAAGGCCGTACAGGACATTGAGGTTAAACTACTCGACCATGTCATCTATGTCCCCGGTAACTTTGGCAGCGATCCTGAATGGGTGTCCCTGCTTGCGTGTGGACATATCCCCAAATGAGAGAGGAGGAGCCTATGCCACATTCTTATGAAAGGAGATCCATGGAGTATGAGAAGTGGATCAAGATGCTGGACACAATCCTTCTTAACCGCTTCGGCATCTGTTCAAGTGACTCTTTCGATGAAGAGCAGCTCAAAGGTTTCTTCAGCAACAGGGATTCTCCAGCAGACATTGCTGGAGATTTAAAGTACAAGAGAGAACTGATTGAACTCAAAACCAAATTCGCCAGGAATTAGTGACGAAAGGAGTGTAGATGTCCAGCATAAAAAAGAGCGTTAAGAAGATGGTCAAGTCCATCAGCAGAACAACCAGGATGGCAAAGATTATCTCCAGACTTGCCCGGAGATAAAGCCTGTTGGTGAAGCAACAGAAAGGACTTATCATGACTGATGAGAAAAGAAAAGTGGAGATTAAAGAGTCTGCAGATAACAAACCTTCAGAGCCACTGATACCGGACATATTCGAGGTATCTACATCCATGCCTGATCCACAGGGGCAGTTCAATGCTGTTCCTCCGGTTGAAATCGCAACCAAGGTTCTGCAGGTCCAAGGGAGGCTGGGAGCACTGTTCCCAAGCGGTGTAATGAACATTCGAGGGAATGAAGTGAAGTATATCACCAAGCACCAGGTTATCAACGCCCTCGTCCCCCTGATGATGGATTCCGGGCTTGTCTGCATTTATGGTGGCATTCATCACATCGATACGCTGGATAAGAGAACTACTCTCGTTGGTAGCCCTCGCAGAGAAGTTACATTCCTCAAGGAGAGGCTCTGGGCTGTATACCACCTTGTTGATGTGGACACAGGGGCAAAGTATTCCCAGATGATTCCAGCAGATGTGTCGGGAATGGATGCAAAGAACGCCACGGTTGCCTTGGCCTTTGGCGAACGAGACTTTCTTTCACAGGTCTTCATGATTCGTGCAAAGGGAGATGCAGCTTCCGTGGAGGATCTCCAGATGGAGGATTACTCTCCACTCAGTGTTGCCCGTAATCTGGATATGGAGGGCATTCGGGAAACCCTTGAAATCAAGGCTACCAATGCAATTCACCGAGTCAGCAGGAGAAAGGTTGATGAGGAAGCCCAGCGCAGGGGTATAACTGTTCAGGCTCGTACTGAGGAGATGAATTCAACCGAGCTCATGGAAGTAATCGATATCTGTATGGAGTTGATGAACCCATCCTCAGCTAAAGACCATCTTGCCAGTATAGGAAGGGAGAAGCACAATGATCCCCGATCTGCCTAGAATCAGGAAGAGCAAGGATTGGCATATCCAGAGAATGAAGGGATTAGGCGGCTCAGATTGGGCCGCCATTCTTTCAGATCATTATCCACATGACTACAAATGGAGTTGCTTGAGACGGCTCTACTACACGAAGAAAGGCGTGAAGCCAGACTTCCCTGAAATGACATCCAGAGCTGCGAAGAGGGGCAACATCCTTGAGCCAGTAGTTGCTGAGCTTTTCCAGGCACATACCGGCTGTACATTCACAGACAAGATTCCCCTGGCAAAAGAGTTGTATCCCGGGAAACCTGTTCCTGAGTGGTGGATTGGGAATCCGGACTACATCGCTGTCATGCCTGGAAACAGTACACAGGGTCTTGAGTGTAAAACCATGAACAGCTTCGTATGGAAACAATTCATCGAGAATGGTCTCCCTGTCAGTTATGAGATCCAACCTCAGCACTACATTGGACTAACCGGTCTTGATGTTTTTCATGTTGCTGTTGTATGGCCTGATGGACTGGAATTTCAAACGGAGCCCGTTCCCAGGAGTGAAGATATGCTCAGACTTATGGTCGATGCTGGAGAGTGGTTCATGAAGAAGATACTCATTCAAGGTAAGGCACCTGCGCATGCCCCTGTATCAGAACAACGGTGTGCTGGATGTGTGTACGCCAGGAGATGCCTTGGGCAATCGTACTGGGAACAACACGAGCTGGATCTCACAGATCTATCAAGTGATGAAATTCTCTACAATTTCCTTAACCAGCTTGAGGCTCTTAAAGCTGATAAAAATTCCGTTAAGCTTGCAGATAAACTACAGGACCAGATAAAGAGCCATATCAAAATCAATCATGGAGATGATATTGAGTGGTTCTTCTGCAGGGAACATGAAATCACCTGGAAGAAAAGTATGGGCTCCAGATTTCAGAAGGATGAACTTCTTGCTGATGAGCCTTCAATAGCTCCCAAGCTTCGAGCCTATACGAAGTTCTTCCCGAGGCGGACCTTCTCGCCTAAGATTACGAGGAAGAGCATGAATAGGTGGGAGACCATGCGAGTCGTTGCTGGGTGAAGACTATGTATAGACTATAGATAGACTATAAATTCTTCCCCATACTCTATACCGCTTTATCTGGTAACTCCAGCTCCTGATAGAAAACCACGCACTTTCATCCCGTGTTAATGATGTAGTAGCCGTATCCAAGGGTTCGGATGGATATGCCCATACCCTTGTATACGAAGTCTGTAGGCTAATTAAGGAAAGTATCGCGGCCCTTCAGTCAAATACCCTTTCTGAAAAAAACCATAACCACGAGAGGCAGATATCATGATGACCAACACTGATACGAAAGCTGTTGGATATGTGAGAGTCAGTACTGATGAACAGGCAAGAAACGGTCAGAGCCTTCAAGCACAGAAAGCATCGATCAGAGAGTGGGCGGATAAAGCCCATACACAACTCTTAAGGATATTTGAGGATGCCGGGATAAGCGGGGCCAAGCTCAGACAAAGACCAGCCCTACTGGATGCCCTGAAGGTCTCCTGTGAGCAGAAAGCAGTTCTCATTGTTTATTCCCTGTCCAGACTCTCTCGCAGCACCAAGGATACACTTCAAATAGCCGAGAAGCTGGATAAGGCTGGAGCAGATCTTGTGAGTCTTTCCGAGAAAATCGACACCACAAGCGCATCTGGGAAAATGCTCTTCAGGTTGATGGCTGTACTTAATGAATTCGAAAGGGATCAGATATCAGAGAGAACATCAGTTGCGCTTCAGCACATGAAGGCCAAGGGACTTGTTTACTCTCCTATTCCTTTTGGGTACAAGCGAGATGGTGATAGGCTTATTCCTGTAGTGGAAGAGTTGCAGGCTCTTGAGATGATGAAACACTTCAGAACCCAGGGAAAAAGCTATGCTTGGATTGCCAAACATCTTATAGAAGAGAGCGTTCCCACAAAGAACGGTGGTAAGTGGTATCCCGCAACAGTGAGACGTATGCTGAAGAATGCTCTTCATGTAAGCAAAGCTAGTGTGCTGTAGCAGAATTTTCTATTGCCATCTCTTCAGTCAGTATGAAATAGACTTGCCGGGTCGACTTCAAGAGCGTTAGCTAATTTCCAGATATTAATAAGGCTGATATTTCGCTCTCCACGTTCAACAGAGCCAATGTAATTGATGTGAAGGCCCGTCAGAAGACCCAGTTTTTCCTGAGTCAATTCCTTCTCTAGTCTCAAGCAACGTAAACGCTTCCCGAATTCAATCTCTTTCAAGGTTTTCATGGAAGAAGAGATACACTGTTGACAGATTCATGTCTCTACATTATGAGTGTGATATACATTATGCGTTTGGTTCCAATTTATCAAAAAGTTTGTACCGAGCAGGAGTCAGAATCAAATTCAGGTTAGTGGAAAACCTTCGGATTCCCTATGACTTTGGGATTTTCCATGAACAAGGAGGATATCATGAAAGCTTTATTTATTGTGTTAATAGTAGTTTCCGCGTCGATTGCCGGACACCTGAAGTTCTGGGATTACGGCGACCTTCTCTATGAGGGGACAATTTACCCAGTTAATTACGTGATGCTTTACGGGACGGAGGTAGAGACCATTGATTACATTTGGCTCTATGCCTCTGATGAAGGCGATCTAAATAATGCTCAGGTAGCAATGGTTACCCCAAATTATTACGTCCCTAACCCAGAGGACTACTTTGACATTACACATGACGCAGAGCCGTGCGAGTACGGGTATCGTATGCAAGTAGATCTTGATTACTCGTTTGCTCCGAATGATGTAAGAATGCTCTACGTTAAGGTTCCTAGTGGATCCGTGAGAGCAACTACGCCACAGAGCCGGACGATTTATCCAACAGGCCCATCCTCTTGGATGCCCCGTGACTATGAGGCCAGCGTGGTTTTCATAGGTCAGGTAGTCGCCTTGGATAGAATTACTTGGGCTGAGATCAAGACAGCATTCTAAGTCTGTGAGGGGTGAGCTTCAGCTTGCCCCTCCGTTCGACTTGATTAGCCTGGAAGATGAAGAAAGTGCTGCAATTTCTTTGGTGCCACCCGCTTTCAACATGAATTTCCACCCATAATGGCCGAAAACATATTAAACGGGCATACATCTCGATTTGAATCTATACATTTGCTGAAATACGAGTAATCCACGAAGATTCATCAGCAATAAAACGTAATCCACGTCAATTACTGTTTTTATATATTTTTAAAAGGTGCTCTCTCAATATCTAGCCCCCCCTTCGACCACTCACCAAGCACAATCACCCTAACCCTAGAGAGTTTCATTAGATACGTCGATTTCAGTCCTTTTGTTATAACTGAAATAGTCAATAGTGTGTAGCAAATCGCGTTCACTCTTCAAAAGAGCTATTGTGAGCTATGGGGTTAAGAGGGACAAATGCAAGCACAAAGACAGAAATCCGGGGGTACTAACCTTCGACTAACTCAGGACTAATGTAGTGCTATTGCAAAATCGGGGGGTGCTTACCCTCAGCTTTGGTACAGCTTTTCGGCCATACCTAAAGGCCCGACGCCCTAATAAAACGACATGTTGGTTTCACTCTTACTGCTCAAAAAGGTCACGAACCATGAGTGAAGCTGATAAGGGGGTTAAACGGACATGTTGGGCGCTACTACCCTTGTCAGTAGCATCAATAAATGCTTTCAGAGATTGTGTCGAACCAGCGAATTCAAAGGATTTTCTGCTCATTTTTCTATAAATCCAGCTTCGAAAAGGGTTTTAGAGTCAATATCGATCAATTTATCACATATTCCATGTTTTTCCTAGGCGAAATCATCTTTAATATACAGCCCCATTTACTATCGGCTGGGATTGGAGACTTAGAAACACCCAAATCCCAGCCGCAACACTAAAGAATAGATATAGTATGCTTTAGAGCATTATTTAGTGTGAGGACCAAGTTGTTTTCCAAAATCATTCTCGCAATCTCATTTTATCGTTTTCTTCAAAAACAGACATTGAGTCGAACCCATAATTTTGTGTAAAGTCTTGGCAATAATTCACGTGTTTTATTGAAGCAATCTAAGCTTTAATGATATATTGCATGAGAAGATTGACCTTGTCTAACAGATAATGACTATCAGGATCTGACCATTGCCCGATTCTGCTATCAACTGATACCATACGAATCAAGGGGAGACAAAACACCTATGAGAAACCCCATGTCGTTGTCAGCGAAATTGCCGGTTACATTTAGAAACATGTCTGGCAGCTTCTCGTCATCAAGTTCATCCACGCCCTCACTGATGTACTGGTCAAGAGCTAATGAGAGGAACTCCATCTGCTTGCTGGTCAGTCGCCGAAGATAAGACTCCTGAGACCAGCGTCTGAGCAGATTGTCCGCGCTGGACACCTGTTCGGTTTTTTATCAAGTGCCAGCGCTTCGTCTAGGTCTTAGGAAAAATTTAGCCTCGTTTTGTAGAGGCAGAGCGAAGAGCTTCATCGGTGGATTTGCCTGAGTAATAAAGTGGGACTGGCTTCTGAAAGACTATCCATACTCTACGGATAGTCTATGCATAGGCTATGAGAGAGAGTCTATCCTGATTGGACTTCATAAGTAACCGACATCCTGATACAGATCTTTCTGAAACCCGATGAGCATCTTCCTGATGCTTGCTACCTTGCCCAGCTCAGCAACGGCATCAGCAAGGCATGGTTTTTCAACTCAATTAGGTCTGTACTAAGTGTTAGGAGTCTTTCGTTTAAAACTACGAAATAGAGCATTGGCATGGTGCAATTTATGATATTGATCACATAACTGTTGCAAAGATGTTGCAAAGATGTTGCAAGAATGTCAGCTTAATGATGACAGAAGATAGGGCTATGCTATTGCTGGAGAAGCAATAAAGTGCAGCGAACTCAATGGTTATTCTGCCGCGAAAATTCCGCCAAAAGTGAAAGGGACTTCCGGTAGTATGGAAATAGAAAGTGGAGATTAAGACAATTCACTCCTGAAGCTACAGCTTGCCCTCATTTTTAGTAAGAGAGATGGATCGTGATTCAACAAATTTCAGTAGGGAGCATTGTCTCAAAGTTGTGTTAGTTGATATTTGATTAAGTCTCATCAAGTGCTTGAGCTTGTTCGGAGTAGTATCTGGAGACCGCTGGTGGGAAGTATACGTACTTCTTCAGAATAGGGAACGCCTCAGGGATAACGGCATGTAGGGGATTCTCAAAACTGAACTCACGTTCGAACCTTATTTGCCGCTTTGCGCGTCTTCCGTAGTAGAGGTTTTTCCATACAAGCTCTTTGTAGCCGGGGAGCCTTTCCTTGATAACTTTTTCAAGGTACCCGCCTGTGATCCTGTAGAAGTGACGATATTCCTTCCAGCGCGGATCTGTCAGTCTTTTGATATCTGTGGCATAGTAGCTGCGATGCATGCCTTCCTTGTCCTTGAAAGACAGGGCTCTGATTCAGTAGACTGCGAAAAGGCTTGTAGACACGCCTAAACCTGTCCACCCACACCTTTGAACTTCTCGACGAAGGCAACTATCCTTTGAAAGACACTCTGCTTCTTCGTGAGGTATTGAGGATTCAACGGGCTCATCTTGGGGAGGATCGCGTTCAGTTCAGTTCCGTTTTCACTGGCGAACTCTCGCTTGAGCGAGGTAGTGAGATAACGCTTGGCCGCTTCGCCATTGAGCTTTTCGGAACTGATCAGTTCTTCCGCTTCCCGTCTCTGTTCTGACTGAGCGAAGGTGAAGAAGGCATCGATCACACTTACCTTGTCGCCGATCTGATCGAGGTCGGTCTGGTTGATGAAATCAACCACTAGGCTCTCTTTGGCCCGGTTGCCGATGCTGGCGCGGATGACCCGGCGCACGTCGTCGACCAGGGCTGACTTGTCTTTGACATTCTTGTTGCTCTCAAAGATCAACTCCAGGATGTAATCCAGGTTGATCTCCTGCGATTTGAGCAGGTCGATTTCGAAGACGACATCGTCCCAATCGATGGTGGATTCTTCCGGCTCCTTACCTGCCTTCTCGCGGCGGAGCCAGTCGCGGATGTCGTTATAGGTGGAGCGGTAGTCCTGGATAGCGCGCTCGGCAGGAACGTGGATGGTCTTCAGCTTTTCGAGGTCTTCGTCGCCCAAGTAATGTGTGACCTTGAAGGTCTCCACCGCCGTAGGGTCGTCCATGTCTATGTTTTGCAGGGCCTTGAGGCTGGCAAACTCGTCATAGTTCTGCAGGACATTCTCGATACGCAGGTATTCGCCAAAGATCCTGGCAAACTCCTTCTTGTCGGCCTCCTTGACAATCTCGCTTGGCTCCGGGAAGAGCCGTTCCAGTTCGGCCACTACCTCAATGTAGCCACGCCTGGCCTCGCCGGTAGCGATGTCGGTAAAGCCCTCCATGTATTCCTTGTAGCTCTTCTCCAGGACCACGTTCTTGGTGTTGGCGTCGCCAAACAGGGTGATGGCAACAATCGTAGCTTGTTCGAGGTCGCGGAAGGTTACCACGTTACCGAAGGTCTTGGTGGCATCATAGATGCGGTTGGTGCGCGAATAGGCCTGCATAAGGCCGTGGTATCGCAGGTTCTTATCGACGAACAGGGTGTTGAGCGTCGGCGCATCAAAGCCGGTCAAGAACATACCCACCACGATGAGGAGGTCGATGTCCTGGTTCTTCACGCGCTTGGCGAGGTCGCGGTAGTAGTTCTGGAAACCATTGCTGTCGACGCCGAAGTTGGTCTTGAACAGGGTGTTGTAGTCGCCAATGGCAGCACTGAGAAACTCTTTGGCACTGCTGTTCATGGCCGAGACATCAAAGCTTTCATCGACGATTTCGCCCACGGCGCTCTGCTCTTCGTTGGCGGCAAATGAGAAAATGGTGGCGACCCGCAGCGGCTTCTCAGTGCCCGCCTGGAGCTGCTTGAACGACTCGTAGTAGCACTTGGCAGCATCCACGCTACTCACCGCGAACATGGCATTGAACCCAGTCTTGCTGCTTTGGCTGCGATGGGTCTTCTGTCGGAAGTTGTTTAGGATGTACTGGGTGATCTCCTTGATGCGATCGGGGTGCAGCAGGGCTTTCTTGTTCTCTGCGGCGCTCAGCCTCTTCTCGTCCTGCTCCTGCTCAATGGCCTTGAACTTGGGCCGAACATCGTTATAGTCGACTTTGAACTTGAGGACTTTCTCGTCGCGAATGGCATCGGTAATCACATACGAGTGCAGCTCCCGGCCAAAGACGCTGGCGGTGGTTTCAGCCCCAAGGGCGTTCTGCGGAAAGATAGGCGTTCCCGTAAAGCCGAACTGATAGTAGCGTTTGAACTTCTTCTTCAGGTTCTTCTGGGCCTCGCCGAATTGGCTGCGGTGGCATTCGTCAAAGATGAAGACGACCTGCTTGCCGTAGATCGACAGCTCGCCCTCGGACTTCATCAGGTTGTTGAGCTTTTGGATGGTGGTAACGACGATCTTGTTGTCGTCTTTGTCCAGGTTGCGCTTGAGGCCGGCCGTACTGTCAGACCCATTGACGCTATCGGGTGAGAACCGCTGGTACTCCTTCATGGTCTGGTAGTCGAGGTCTTTGCGGTCGACGACGAAGAAGACCTTGTCGATGAACTCGAGCTCGGTGGCCAGGCGTGCGGCCTTGAAGCTGGTCAGGGTCTTGCCGGATCCGGTGGTGTGCCAGATGAAGCCGCCGCCTTCGGGCTTGCTCCAGTTCTTTCCTTCATGCGAGCAGATGACCTTGCGGATAATACGCTCGGTAGCAGCGATCTGATAGGGTCGCATCACCAGCAAAGTGTCGCTGACGTCAAAGACCGAATACTTGAGTAATACCTCCAGCAGGGTCTTCTTCTGAAAAAAGGTGGCGGTGAAATCCTTGAGGTCTTTGATCAGGTTATTGTCGGCTTTGGCCCAGTTCATGGTGAAGTCGAAACTGTGCTTGTTGCGCTGGCTGGTGTTGGCAAAATAGCGACTGTCTGTGCCATTAGAGATTACGAACACCTGGATGTACTTGAAAAGGGAATTCTCGCTGTTGAAGCTCTCCTTGCTGTAGCGATGAACCTGATTGAACGCTTCGCGGATGGCCACGCCCCGCTTTTTAAGCTCCACATGCACTAGGGGTAGGCCGTTGACTAGGATGGTCACGTCATAGCGATTGGCATGGGTTCCGGCTTGCTCAAACTGCCTGATCACCTGCAGCTTGTTACGGGCAATGTTCTTCTTGTCGACCAGGTAGATATTCTGAATGTGACCATCATCGAAGATGAAGTCGTGGATGTAGTCATCGTGAATCTTGCGGGTCTTGTCGACGATGGAGTCGTTTGGTTTGTCAAGGTAGGTTTCTACAAAGCGCAGCCATTCGCCCTCAGCGAACTGCATATTGTTGAGCTTTTGCAGCTGCACACGCACGTTTGTCAGCATAGCCTCGGGTGTCTTGAGGTCCGACGGGTATTCGTAGCCCTGATTCTTCAGGTCTTGAATGAGTTCCGACTCAAGGTTGTGTTCACTCTGGTAACATTCAGCAACGCTCATGTCCTTGGTGTATCTATCCAAAACAATGAAATTGTTGGATTCCGCGATAGGCTTGGTGTAATCAACCATTCCAGTTCTCCTTCTCCTTAAAACCATAAGAAGATCTAAGGTGATCTACGAGGAGTCTGACCATCTGCTTCTCTGGATCGGTAAGCTCGCGCACCTCTTCACCCGCATGTCTGGAGTGACTCGAAATATTGACAATGCGATTGGCGTAAGGATTCGATCCCTCACCCGCAACCTGGGGTAGTAAGTCAGCCCACTTCTTGTGCCCAAGAAACGTCGATGTCTTCTCAAAGATATTCCGAAGGAAGTTGAAGTGATACTTGTGGATCTGACCCGTAGCAATAGCCTTATCTAGCTCGTGCATCAAGAATAAGTGGTATGAGAACGGCGAGTCTGTGGTCTGGTCAGTCAACTCGCAGTTACCGTTTTCATCCCTGTTCAATAGGTACTTTTTGGCGTTGTTCAGTTCGTAGAAGAGGACGTTGAAGAACAGCGGGTTGTGGGTGGTGACAATGAAGCGCAGTCTGGATGCGCTGGATTTGATCAATGTAGCCAAGTCTATAGCCAATTGGATAAGGTGGTTTTCATCGAGGGAGCTGACTGGGTCATCAATGAAGATGTATTCGAGCAGGTCAAACTGGTCCGTTTCCCGCTCGTCAGCTTCAGCCACGTTGAGGACGTCGATCACCTGCTCGATGACAGCGAAGAAAATGCTCCAGATAAAGTTGCTCTCTTCACCCTTGGAAATTTTGACGTATTCGCCTCGCTCTTCATTGCCCCGTTCGAATGTGAAGGTGACTTCTGAGAAGGCTGGAACCACGCTGGTTTTGCCATCTTTCTCTTTGGTATACTCTTCGTTGAAGTGCGGGGTCAGCTTGTCGTCGGTGTAACGCTGGAAATGGGCGATGGCATTCTGGTCCTGCCCTTGAACCACAAGTGCCCAATGGGTGTAGGCATTGGGCTGAATGAGCAGTTTGCGCTCCAGATCGCCCTCCAGGTCGTTATCCCAGTAGAACAGATCCTCAGTGAAAGCGTTGTAATAGAGAACCTTCGTTCGTGTTTCGTCATCGTTGTCATCCTTTGGCGCAACGAGTTCCTTTAATGTACGCGACAGACGGGTCTTGCCGGTGCCATTGAAGCCATAGATCAGCTGAACCTTCTTATCGCTGGCCCTGAGCTGTTGAGCAATCTCGGTAATGGACTGGTTCATGCTAGGCCTCCGTTGCTAGTTCGGCTTCTGGCTTGGGGAAGCTCAGGAGGAGATCGCGGTAGTAAGCATATTGCTTTTGGTGGAGTTCAATCTCGCGAGGAAGACCATCAGTGAAGGAGTTGGTGAGGGCGTCAAATTTATCCAGAATCGATACAATGCGCTCCTTGGCCTTCGACGAGGGGGTTGGTATCCTGATGCTATTCAGGTTTTTCTGGTTAAGCTTTGGCTGGGCCGCTCCAGATATATATGGAGTCAGGTCAAGGTTATTGAGAAAATATTCAACATACCTGCGATCTACATAAGTTGCAAACCTGAGGACGTGCGCGTGGTTGTTTACCCATATCCTCCCACTCGCACTGAATGCTATGGGGGTATTTCTGGCCAATAAGTTTGCTCCGTCTTCTGAGATGAGGAGGAAATCGCCATCAAAGATATGATCCTTGACATAATCAACGATCCCTGATGCGCCATAGTATGGAACCTCGCCAGGTTCACGCTGGCTGCTAGTGATTGGCTTGCGCATTGAGTCAAGGTTCTCTGCGAGGTCTCCCAGCGGCTTCCAATCCACATCGCCTTCTTCAAAGGTGAGCAGCTGGTCGCGATAGTAGTTGTATTGCTTATTGCGGGTAGTCAGCTCGGTAGTCAGCTCGGTAGTCAGCTCGGTAAAGGTGTCTAAAATGCGTACGATCTCGGCCTGGATGGCGAGGGATTTTCCCGGGTTGTCCGGACAAGGGATGGGGAGCAAAATCTGATTTAAGATCGTTTTAGTTAGGCTTGGCCTCCCACTACCGGTATCAAGTGCCATCAGATCGATGGTCTTAACGAAATGATACAGATACTTGGCCGACACCTTGGATGCGTCAATCTCCGTATAGTAAATAGTGTCGACATTCCAGAATGGCTCATCTACATAGAACACATTGGTTATAGATCCCTTACGAGGGATCAGGACGGTGGGCTTGTCATGCGCATAGGCGTCAACGTATCCCATGATGCCGCCTGATCCGTATACGGGGAACTGCCCTGCATTGAGTTTCTTCCAGTCCTTCCCGTGTTTGATTGCTGCCAGTGATTCAAGTGGCATCCACTCCACCCCTGCTCCATCAAGCAACTTATCTACAAACCCTGCTATACTCATGCTTCAACCTCCGAACCTTCGATCTCGGCAACAATAAGATCAATATCCTTGCGCAGCTGATCGATCTTACTAACCGTTCCCGCGATCTCTAAATTGAGCTCGGTGATATCAATCACCTCACGGGTGTCCTTGGCCTCCACATAACTGCTGACAGACAGATTGTACTTCTTGCCGACGACCTCCTGATAATCGACCGACCGTGCAAGGTGATCGGTGTCGGCCTTGCTGTCGAAGGCTGCCATGATGGTTTCGATGTGCTCTTTGGTGAGCACATTGTTGTTGGTCACTTTCTTGAAGAGTCCTCTGGCATCGATGAACTGGGTTTTAGTATCTGCTTTGTGTTTAGAGAGCACCAGAATGTTGACCGCAATGGTGGTGCCGAAGAAGAGGTTGGGTGCCAGGGAGATCACGGTCTCGACGTAGTTGTTGTCGATCAGATACTTGCGGATCTTCTTTTCGGCTCCACCCCGGTAGAAGATGCCCGGGAAGCAGACGATGGCGGCGCGGCCTTTACTGGAGAGGTAGCTCAGTGCATGGAGCACAAAGGCGAAGTCGGCCTTGGACTTGGGAGCCAGCACGCCGGCGGGGGCGAAGCGTTCATCGTTGATCAGGGTGGGGTCGTCGGAACCCTTCCACTTAACCGAGTAGGGTGGATTGGAGACGATGGCATCGAAGGGCTTGTCGTCGCCAAAGTGCGGTTCGAGGAGGGTGTTGCCCAGCTTCATCTTGAACTTATGGTAATTGATGTTGTGCAGGAACATGTTCATGCGGGCCAGGTTGTAGGTAGTGTGGTTGATCTCCTGGCCAAAAAAGCCCTCTTCGATGATATACTTGTCAAAGTGCTTCTTGGCTTGCAGCAGGAGCGATCCCGAGCCGCAGGCTGGGTCGTAGATTTTGTTGACGTTCTCCTGCTTGTGCATGGCCAGCCGGGCGATAAGGAGTGAGACATGCTGCGGGGTGAAGAACTCGCCGCCCGACTTGCCGGCATTGGCGGCGTAGTTGGAGATGAGAAACTCGTAGGCATCGCCAAAGAGATCGATCTGGCTGCCGTGAAAGTCGCCAAAGTTGAGGCCGGCCACACCTTTAAGCACGGCGGCCATTCGGGTGTTCTTGTCTTTGACGGTGTTGCCGAGGCGGTTGCTGGTGGTGTCAAAATCAGCAAACAGGCCTTTGATGTTGTCTTCGGAGTCGTAGCCGCTGGCTGAGCTTTCGATGACGCCGAAGATGGTAGCGAGATCCGTGTTCAGGCTCTCGTTGTCATTAGCGCCTTTGGCGATATTGACGAATAGCTGGCTGGGATAGATGAAGTAGCCTTTGGTCTTGACGGCATCGTCTTTGATTTCTGGCGTGATGACCTCGTCACCCATCTCGGCATAGTTGATGCTCTCATCATCGGCTTCGATGTAACTGGCGAAGTTCTCGCTGATGAAGCGATAAAACAGCGAGCCAAGGACGTACTGCTTGAAGTCCCATCCATCGATTGCACCGCGCACATCGTTGGCAATGGCCCATATCTGGCGTTGCAGGGCGGCGCGTTGTTGGGTGCTGGTCATTCTGTACTCCTGTCATTAGATAGCCACTGGCTCAAAAGCTTCTTGGTACTATAAGGGAAAAGGCTTTCTGCAATGGCTCATCAGTTTGCATAACTATTGTTACACAGACTCTAAATACTGGTATAGGTTAATTATTCCTAGAATAGGACTGTTTCTATACTGAGTCAATTGCTTGTATCAAGACATCAATATTGATTCCGTGTCTATCGTCAGGACCGGCGCTTTGGTCTCAGCTCCCTCTCAGTGATGATTCTTTTGCTCCAATTGTCACCAAGTGCGATAACCCTCTGTTGAATTTCATCTGGTAGCTTCAACAAACACAGCCACTGAGTCACTCGATCTGAAGTGATGCCTTGTTTGACTCAGAGGCTTCAACTAGCTCTATAATGTTGAATCCCAGTTACAATGAAGAAATTGATGATAAGAGGCAATAGGAAGATTAATGTCCATTAGGCAGATCTCTACACAACCGCAGGAATCGAATACGGATAGTGTTCTAGAGATCACAGAGAGGTGGATGAGAAGTTCCAACAATGACCCAAGCTTGTTTAGGATGCCTATGCGCCACAATATTACTCTCCTAACAGTGTACGTTATTAATTGATAGAGCTATGGAGAGCTGAATGGCAAAAGTGATATACAGAGACGAAGTCATCACTGAGACGGTGATTGCTGAAGGCTTACTGACAGGTATAACTGTAGGAACTTGGCAGCCAGACTATCCGTTACGTGAGGTTGATTTTTTCCATATAAAAAGTGGAAAACCAGTTACATATAACTGGGCTAGCTCAATTTTATTAACGTCTATAGGTTTTGGCTTTAACATACTAGCTAAATATTTATCGCAATCAGACAGCAATAATGCTTCTATAGCCAAAGGAGAATGGATCGTTTTCGGTTATGGTATTGGTATTTCAATAATCTTATACGGAATTGGTCGCTTACTTCCTAATGAAAGAAGAAAGGTAATGAAAAATATTAAAGACCATTTCGAGACTGCTCCTAAATCACGTAAAGCTTTCAAGAGGGCAAAATGATAACAAGAGATAATCTGCCAAAATCATATTCGCCATATGCAACACTTATTGTTTGTAGTAATACTTTATCGGACGGTAGTTTTGTAGTAGCCATTGGCGATACGCTTCCATTGCTTATCGGAAAGGGAGAAAAACCGCAAGTATGGCTTCAGGCACTATCTAATCCAGAAAAGAGTGAATTTGTTACAGTCGTTGAAGCATCTATATCAAAGCATCCAGTTGTCAAGGTAATCGAAGAAAATGGTGCTATTAGTATATATGTAGGTGACATCGGTGTTTTATCCGTTCGAATTATAAGCGATAATTCTGCGGAAGTATTTTTGCTGGACTTAAGACCGCTTGGAATCAACCTGTACGGAAGCATTTCAGAGCTAAAAGTTGGCAACTCGACCTTTAAAGGAAACTCATTTGCGGGTGGAGGCACAATGATTGGATTCGGAAAATAGCTCTTTCTTATCAGCTTTGTTGGATTTGTTGCTCTGTTCTTGCTGCTACTTAGCAAGAAGAGTGAATACTGTACCACACGCCCATTGACCCTCCTTACCTCCTCCTCAGTGAGGGAACACTCAAACTTCCATAGAAAGAACTCCTGAGTCCTGCGAATGGTTTCAGTCTTGTCAGTTCCGATAATATTCTTCCGTCTGGTAAGGTGATAATTACTCATTGACCAATCAACCTACTGGTTGCATCTTACTTTGTGTGGGTTAAGGTTTCTGCAACAATTTGGAGAGTGATGAATCGTATTTCGCTTCAGTTAGAAGGAGTAGAGGGTAGGGAAAACATTTCTTTAGAAGATTTTATTACTGAGCTTACTTCTCTAAAAAAAACTCTTGAGCAGACAGATCTTGTACTCACTGGTGGACGTAAATCCATGGAGTGGGAGGTCGTGGATCTTAGGCATTCTAGCCCAGCCACTGTTGTTCTGGAAGCCCGTCCTATATCAAACACACCTTGGGCAATAAGTGCTCAAAGCCGTGTCACGGATGTTTTTAGAGAAAACCTTTATCTGCTTGAAAATAACGAGATTCTTCCAGATAGATTTGGTTTCCAAGTATTGAAAGCTTACCAAGCTCTGGTAGGCCCGGTGAAAGCAGGAAGACTTGTAGCTACTGTGAAAATTGACGAAGAGATTCATTCAATACTTCCGGAAATTGTTATCTCCACGACTCAACAGATCGCTACAGAAACATTTTCAATAGGGCGCTATAAAGGCCTTCTTGAATTTTTAAACATTCATGGAAATAAGAGTGAATTTCGTATTTACCCTCCAGCCGGTCCCCCCTTTGTAACTTGTCATTTCGATGAGTCTTTGCTTAGCATCGCCCAGGAAGCAGTAGGAAGAAATGTTCTTGTTTATGGAAAGTTAGCTTATCGTGCACGTTGCCCATTTCCATATTACATCAATACTGACAGTATAGAAGTTCTCCCTAACGACAAGGATCTTCCTGATTGGATGGCAATAAAGGGATTATACTCATCCCCTACAAGTCAGTTAAACTCTAAAAGCACAATAAATGAAGAAAACAATGGCCAATAAACCTACTATATATTGGGACTCGTGTGTTCTTATAGCTCTATTGAAGGATGAGAATAGACCCAATGGCGAGATGAGGGGAGTCTATTCTTGGGCACGGAAAGTAAGTGATGGAGAAGCTGTATTGGTATTGTCTTCATTAGCACGTGTAGAAATTTTAAAGTCATTTCTTCGAACCGATCAGGAGAGAAAATTTGAGGATTTCCTAAATAGATCAAATATTATGGAGATAGAGATGGGGCCAAGGGTAGCAGAAAAAGCCAGAGAGTTGAGAGACCATTACCAAGGCCAGAAACAGAATAGCAAAAAGATTCTTTGCTCTGAAGACGCAATTCACCTAGCTACCGCAATCATGTACAGAGCAGATGAGTTTCATACGTTTGATACTAATGGTAAGAATCGTTGTTTGGGTCTGATTCCTTTGTCCGGGTCAGTTGCGGGTTATCCGTTAACAATCTGTAGACCCCAAGCAGGCGGCCAGCAAGAGATGGATCTCTCTATTCTTGAGGCATAAGCGGGAAGGTTACGCCCAGAGGCCAATACATTACCTGTATAACACGACTCAGGTTAACCACCGAAATAACCAGCTTAAGTATATAAACGCGTCCAACAATTAGCACCTACCGATTGACATTGCTTATACATTAGATAATCATAAACTCTACAAATCATTAATAGTTTAACGCGATGCGGTAGAATCATTCTTTGACAAATTGTGATCCTGCCACTTTTAACTGGAGTCCAAGTTAAGCTACTTTCTTCTCATTCCTCATGGTTTGCTTTATCCAGTTGCAGGAAATAATAAATGGGAAGATCAGCTTCTACGCGGTTTTCTTAACTCTCGCTCTGTGATAACCCGCTTACTCCAGTTGTCACCTAGAGCAAGTACCTGTTTCCGAGTATCTTCAGGTAACTTCAGCAAGCAGAGCCACTGAGTCACTCGGTCTGAAGTGATCCCATGCCTTTTTGCGAGCTGCTTTCTGGTGAGATTGTCCCGGACCAGTTCATCATTCAGTTCTCTGGCATAGGTCAGAGGGTTACGGAATGTCTTTTTGGGTTTTATGATTGGTGTGTCAGAGCGCCTGATACGAAGTGCTTTTGGTGTTCTGGAAAGGGTTCGAGTGTACTGACTCTCGGCGTGCCAACAGAATATCCAATCACTTCAGTACGACAAGGGATACTGATTCCCTGAAAGAACCCGCTGAAAGCCTGATCAGATACAACCCGGAACTGATTCTATCGTCTATTTCCCAGGAGCAGGTGTAATTCCCCGGTATACATTCTCCTGATGCCAGTGTTTCTATCAGCCTGCCTTGCATATCGAAGATTGCAAGTTCCATTGATTCTGCTTCAGCTATGCTGTAGGAAAGAGAAACACTGCCGGATGCGGGATTGGGAAAAACTGATTCCAGTGAATTAAGGAAAAGCTCGGGTTCTATGTTGATTCCCGTTTCAAGTACCTGTATCTGCCCTGTATACAAATTATGATTGTGTGCCCATATTGTAATGTCTATAGGCATAGTGTTCTGAGGGCTTGCCCAAACCTGTGCAAGTCCTGAGGCGTCTGTAACCGCCACATCATATACTTCACCGGTCTGCCAGCTTCCCTTTTGTATGCAGACTCTGGCACTTTCCAGAGCTACTCCCTGACTTGTTACCGTTACGTTGATTGTTGTATTTCCTGTTATGGAACCGGGATACATTGCTGCCATATCAACTGGTTCTTCTGTCCACATGGGAAGTTCTGGATCTCCAAATAGAGTATAGCCTTTAACAACTTCCTCGGTGGCTGAGAACCATTCAGGTGGGCAGAAGAAGTCCGTTCCCATTGCATGAGCAATTCCCAGGTTGAAAATGTCATTGATAAGATATTCGTGGAAGAAGCGTTGTATGAGCAGATCACTGATGCCCTGACCAGGATCTGAGCTGAAATAACCGTAATTGGTGTTGAACGCGCCGAATCCCCCTCCATTGGGGCTGTTCAACCATGCATCTGCACAGCAGGTAAGGGAATCAAATGCACCTGTAAGACATGCTGTTGAGTTCCAGATTGAAACAGATTGTCCGGAACTGATGTTTGTCAGATTGAGAACATCCGTTGTGTCTATTATGGAACCGTAAGACGTATACATGCCCCAGTATCCACCGTGACTTGAATGATAAATTTGGTTCATTCCCATATTGATCATTTCGATAGTGAGAGTAGAATTATTATTATTTTCAGATTCGTATCTCTTCTCCTGTTGCCAGGAAGAAGGTATCATTTCTGAAACATACTCTGCGCCAGCACTTCCCCAGATAACAGGAGGTCCTTCAGCCATCATTCCTGTTGAATAACCAATCCGCATTTCAACAGGCGCAGTCCTTTGCTCTCCTGTACTCCATGTCGCAATGACATGCTCGTAGAAGAGAACTTTGTTTACAAAAAGTTCGGCTTCATTATCACTGTTGACTGATGCTCGACCTACCCATAGATCAGGGTGCCACTCAACCGTATCGTCATAATTTCCCCAGTATTCATCACCATTGCTGTTCCAGTTATCCTGACCGGGATATGAGTCATTTATATCAACGAAGTATAGATCTGAAGGTCGTTCATATGATAAGGAGGGGAGCATGATTTGTCGTGCCTCCAGTACATCGTCATCACCTGCAAGAAGTACATAGTCTGTTCCCTCGGTGCGGCAGTCTGTAAGAAAGGCTCTGGTTTCCTGCTGGAGGTCAATAAAGCTGTAATTTGCTGTAATCCAGTCAGTAGTATATACTGCAGATGGGATTCCTTTGGACGTCTTCCAATCTGCCAGAACCTGCATCTCATCCTCATACTCCGGTGGGCATATAATTACATACTGGCCGTATTCCAAATCTCTTTCGTCAACAAGAAAAGCTCCGGAAGAGGAAACACCTTCAGGATTGATCACAAGTTTTCTTACAAGGTCAATTGCCTGTATTTCACTGGTGTGGGATCGTCTGGAAACAGTTGAACTGGCAGGATTGTATTGGATCTCCAGTTCAAATTCCATGGATACAAGTCTTTCCAGTTCTCCAGAAACAGGGTTCCACCGCACTGGATGTACAATTGCTGTGGCTATGGGGATACCCCAGATAACACCAGAACCTGAAAAACGAAGAGCCCTTTCAGGATAAAATGCATCAGCCTGATACACTTCCGGATCTGGTTGGGCTCTTTCTGCAAGCCATGGCTGAGATATAGGGATCTGTAAGCTTACAGGCAGGATCTTTGACACATTTCGCCAACCTGTATAGGTAGTTTCCACAGCCTTGATTGAAACGGCTGTGCAAAAAGAAGGAAGAGCTATTCTGACGGGGATCGCAGGAAGATGCGGAGCACCTACTCTCGAAATAGATGGAATGCCATCAATTATGACCAGCGACCCATGAATGTTTTTGACAATCTCACAATGAAAATTCTCAACGGGGACACTAATTGAGATGGTTTCTCCGAGAGAGTGGAAGGTGAAAAGAAAAACCATTGCATACCAGAGATGACAGTTGTTACGCATAGCTGCTCCTATCAATCGTGTAAAAAAGATGTTCAATGAGGCCATTACTATTTAGAATATGTTGTGTCCTTACGATAAAGACAAGTGATGTTTCTGTCAGTGAATTAAATAGGTTGCAAGCCGTGGGAGATTGTCTTACTAGTAGAAGAACAGAGAGACAAAGAAACACCCTAATGCTGTTTTCAGATATGTTTAGAACAACTTTCTTTGCGCCTGTGAATCATGAACAGCTCTGTTCTTTTAACATTATTGATGTTCCTTTTGATAGACCCGCAATATTCGCTCTGTTAGAAGAGATCCCATGTCTTACTGCTAAGTGTTGTATGGTCAGATTCTCTCGAACCAGCTCTTCATTCAGTTCTCTGGCATAGATTAGAGGGTTACGGTATGTCTTTTTCGGTGTATGTTTGGGAATGTCCAAGCGTCGTATACGCAGTGTTTTGGGCGTTTCTGTGGGCGTTTCTGTGGGGGTTTGAGTGTATTGTCTCTTGGCGTGCCAGCAGAATACTAAAACAAAGCAACTCCCATCATCGGGGGTTTTTGTTTTTTTGAGCTATCTCAATCTCCAGGCTTTACACCAGAAGTGGGGGCAGTTTCATTTCATCCAAGCACACAGTGCTTTTATTCTCAATCTGCAATTCGCAAAGTTTCTAAACCCAATGTTCTTCTTACGACTATTTTTTATTGATCCTGTTCTGTTAGGATTAGTTAAAATACATGAAATTTGGCAATATGGCAGTGTAGATGGTGGCGAAATGGCAGTGTAGATGGTGGCGAAATGGCAGTGTAGTTTGTATTATTGGGACATGAAGCAGTAAGTAAGGATAAAGCACTTTTGCGGAGAGCAGTGAAATGAGAGAATATCTAAACCGGGTTATAGATATAGAACTAGATGAATTAATGCCGTGTTTGCCTGCTATTGC
>JAIOSV010000004.1 GCA_021107435.1 Candidatus Sabulitectum sp.
ATGTAATTATCTCCTATTGGCATATATTACCTCAATCTACTCTCACAGATATGATTATAACCCAAAATCAAGCCGAATATGTGTTTCGATTGAGTATTTTAAAAAAGTGTGATGCATCCGGGTTAAGTCATTGAAGGAGCGTCCTCCGCTCTTGAATTTGCTTTGTTGTTTATGCCTCAGTGTTCTGGGGTATTGTCTGGGTGTTTGATCTTTTGTGGCATTTGCTTGTTGCAGCGGCGTTGAAGAATAGCAAGGAAAATATTATTTGACGATTTGCTATTCTATTTTTGTAATCTCTTCAATAGTGAAGTACACATCATAGAGTTTTGAGGCTGCAGATCGCCAGAGTAATTCAGAAGCCTCTGTTTCTATCGATCTCAGATAGATGAAGATGGTCATTTTGCGTTTGTCATCAATTAAAGAAATACCGTTGTCCCAGCCCCAGATCCCTGTGATTTCAAACTTGTTGGAGTCGGGATTTGTCCAGTTGCCCTCAACTGCTCTGCCACTCATGCCAGTAGGGTCCAGGTAGAAACTTCCATCATCCAGGAACAAATAAGTGGAAGAACCGTCGGTGAAGGCAAACTGACCTTCCTCATCAATAATCTCAATTATTGAGGGTAGTTCTGCTTCAATACTCGTACCAGCAAGAAATGCAAGAATCACGGTTATTACAAAAAGCATAATTTACTCCAAATCTGTTTTGATCTTCAGCAAATATACATTGATCTGAGTTTTTATTCCCTGCAATGTTTAACCCCCGGAGATTGACCATTGGTTAAAAACGAATGAGACCTGAAAAATTATCGGATGAAAGCTACAGGTCTGTTTGTAGTGAAACCGTTTGCTGTCTCAAGTCTGAGGATATAGACTCCTGCATTTTCAGGGGTGAGTACACCATAGCCGTTTTGTACTTCAATGGAGTCAGTCTTCCGTCTATAGAGAAGTACAATTCTTGCACAATGCAAAGAAAATAGTTATATACAGCAAGAATTGTAATTGTTTGTTATTGGAGTAAGGAAGATTACTGCAAACTGATAAGTGAGATGTGCTGAAAATGAACAGTAGAGAGTATTTAGATAAACTTTTGTCTGAAGGTCGTTGCTGTTTTACAACAGAACAAGCATGCAAGAGCATGGGTGCCGGGATTAACAACACTCGTGCCAGGCTGAGAAGGCTGAAGGAACAAAGGCTCATAGCAGAACCGGTAAAAAGTTTTCATGTGATCGTTATGCCGGAGTATCGCAGCCAGGGGTGCCCACCCGCTGAGCATTTCATAGATCAGCTTATGAATTATCAGGGTAATTCCAATTACTATGTCTGTCTGCTTTCCGCCGCTGAAAAATACGGAGCTGGTCATCAGCGACCGCAGCAGTTCCAGGTCATGATTGAGAAGAACAGAAGAGACATCCATTGTGACAGCGTCCTTATTAAATACATAGCCCGTGGTACTCTTGCAAATGTTCCAGTCTCATCAGTGAATTCTCCATGGGGTACAGTAAGGTATGCCACACCTGAGGTGACAGCACTTGAGCTTCTTGGTTACCCGGGTCATTCAGGAGGGTTGAATAATGCTGTAACTGTTATCCTGGATCTCGCTGATAACCTGAACCCCGGGAAACTGGTTGAGGCAGTTGCACTCTCTCCTCTGAGCTGGTCGCAGAGGCTTGGCTACATTCTGGAGACTTTCGGTGAAATGAAGCTGGCTGAAGAATTATTCTCCCATGTCAGAAAAACTGTTTCTACTTACATACCTCTTCGGCGCGCATTACCCCTGAAGGGATCGAAGCGCTGTAGTAAATGGAAGCTTATTGTAAACAGTGAAGTGGAGCCAGACGTATGATTCCTAAAGCATTCATAACCGCATGGCGAGGAAATGCTCCATGGCGAACCAATGCCCAGGTAGAGCAGGATCTGGTGATAAGCCGGGCCATTGTGGAACTTTTCAGTCACAGACAAATAGCAGACAAACCATTCTTCCGAGGTGGAACTGCTCTTTACAAGCTCCATCTAATTCCTTCAGCAAGGTATTCCGAAGATATTGATCTGGTTCAGATCAATCCTGAACCAATTGGAGAAACAATTGACCTAATCAAGTCGGTTATTGATCCCTGGCTTGGTAAGCCGAAGCGGCAGTTCAAAGAGGGCAGAGTCAACCTTGTTTACCGTTTCTACTCTGAAGATCAGCCTCCTGTGAAACTTAGATTGAAGATCGAAATCAACACACGGGAACATTTCAGTGTCGAACCTCCTGCTATTGTTCAATATCGAATGGAAAATCCGTGGTTCAGCGGTTCTGCTTCTATACGCAGTTACCCACTGGATGAACTTCTCGGAACCAAACTGCGTGCACTTTACCAGAGGAAGAAAGGCAGAGACCTGTTCGACCTCCGTTACGCTCTTAAGTCTGGCAAAGTAAAACATGAAACAGTTGTTCAATGCCTTCTGCAATACATGAAGGAAGAAGGTAAAACCGTATCAAGGGCTCAATTTGAGAGAAACCTGCACGGCAAACGAAACGACCCGGATTTCCGAATTGATATAGATCCACTCCTCCGTCCAGGTATTAAATGGGATTTCGATGAAGCGATGGATGTAGTTCTCGACACTTTCATTTCCCATATACCAGGTGAGCCCTGGCAGGTTGAGAAAAGCAGTCTCGCTGCAGAAAGCTGAATGAATATTTCAAACGCAGACTCCCTTCATCGGCATCAGAGGTGGAACTGCTTTCTACAAACTGTTTGTAAGCGAGTCTGTCAGGTATTCAGAGACAAGTGAATTTTTGCTGCTCGCTCTTTAAGGAGGAGAAATCAACTTCTCCCTATGTGTGCTGGTCCGGGGCTACAATATGATTACTCGGCAACATAATCCAGTGAAGGTATTTCCATTAGAATAACTTCTCCCCGTCTGGTAAGTGCAACGGCATTTCCATTTCTGTTAAAATCTATGTCTATGCAGTATTCGGGGAGAATACCTGCCGAAAGTCTAGCTCCGCTAAGATCATAAAGACTGAAAGAATTCCCAGATCCAATTAGCATCTTTTCACGGTATCTTCTTATGAAAACGGGAATTTGATCATTAGTGAATGAAGACAGAAGTTGCCCGGTTATTCTGTAGATGCAAACTGTTCCATCAGCGCCACTGGTAACCCAGGCATTTTGATGCGAGTCAAGAGCTATTCCATTTGGTACCATAACGAGTGGATTCTGATCTCCGTCTAATCGCAAAGGATCTGAGACAGATTGAATAACTGCTCCAGCAGAATTAATCCACATAAGGCTAATTTCATTGTTCAAAATTGAAAGAGTGAGAAATAAATCTGAATCACAGTCAAAATTCCAAATAGCACCCTTCTCGTAGGATCCTGAAACACCAAGGTGTCTTCCTGACCTGATATCATATTCATTGAGAATAAGAACAATCAGCGCATAGATACTCAAGCCATCTGATCTTATCGCAGTAAGTGTTCCCTGTCCGTTTTCAAAGCGGTAGCCTTCAACTGTCTCAAGGTCAGCGCTGATTAATGCCATGGAGTCTGAAGTGCTATAGCCAACCACAATGATTCTGCCGTCATCAAGAACCTCAATCAGCATTGGATCATCCAGCCAGTCAGGCAGGTCAGTTGTATTTAGAATTGTTGTACAATGCTGAGTGTCGGTCGCCGATGGCTCAGGTGCAATCTCGCTTACAATTTCTACTTGAAGTTCGTTTGCAATTTCTTCTGAATCAGTATCTTGATCCTCATTCCTACAGGAGATTGACAAGAGAATCAAAACCAGGATAACAAAAATGAATCCGGATTGATGCTTCAGCTTAATCATGTAAGTAGACCTCACTTATGCTCAGATAAATATTTAGAATTGTTCAATTCAAATATTATGTTGTTTGTGTATTATAGCATTAGGATAATCTAATTTGCCTTATTAAACAACACCATCTTTAACGGAGAAATTCAAAGGATTGTCAGACTAATGATATTTTCTTGAGCAAAGTGTCTTGATTCCACAGTTAGTGAGTTACCTCACAGGACTTATTTGAAACCTGGGTTGTTGCATGCTCCGGGGAAGATATTGACAGGATATATACAGACATTACTTTCTTGCTATATATCTTCAAGGACTACAGCAGCAATACGCTGTGCAGATATTTTTTTCAGGCTTTCATTTATTTCAGTTTTCTCTTTTTCAGAAATTATCTGTTGAGATATTGCCAAATCGAGGAGGTCGTTTGTTGTCAGGAGATGATTCGGTCCGAGTCTGTCAAATATGGTCCTGGGCACTCGCTTTTTGTCGTCACTGCAAACTGTCCAGTTGTGCTTTGTGGCCAGTGCAATGCATGATGATTCGCCTTTACCAAGGCGTCTGTTCAGTTTAATGTAGTCTTCAATTACATGTGGTTGGGTTAGATCGACTACTCTGATCAAGCCAGTGGTTATGCAGTGTTGCACTTTTTCCTTCTGGACTTCGTTTGTGACCTCCAAAATCACATGTTCAGTGGTAAGGAATTCGATATTTGAAATCTGCTCAAGTATATCAAGTTTTCCCGCATTGGATAAGTTTATCAGAACACATGCATCAAGAATGATCACAGATTTCGTGGTCATGGGGAATCGAAGTCCTGTATTATGGCAAATGCTTTTTCTGTACTGATTCCAGTAAGTGAGGCTATTTCCATGCATTTGCCGGTGCTTATTTCATTTCTGCGAAGGGCCTCAAGAGCCATGTTGAATACTCTCATTCTGAAAATGTCAGTTGTTTGAAAAACAGTCTCAATAACTGTTTCTTTCATGAGAACTCTAAGATGGTTTCCATAGGGGCCATGATTTTCTTTTAGAAGGCGGTCAAGTTCATCGTTGGACAGAAAATCGGTGTTTTTCAGTCTGTACAGCATTGTTGGAATACTCACACCAAACCACATGGACATCCCGGCAACTTCAAAAAGTTGAATGGATTGTTCAGACCTGATGTTTCTTTTGTGAATTGCCAGTGATTCATTTTCGTCATAGATGGATTCTTCGTCCCGGGAGGGGAATCCTTTTCCCAGTTCACGAACCTTATCTCTGCAGATGTCATCAGGTACAAGAAAATGAGCAGCAAAGGCGTTTGCCCGTACTTCCAGAAGTTCACTATTTTTACTTAGATGGCTTACTGAAACCGGTCTATCTGTATCCAGTAGTGCATGACAGTATTCGTGAACAAGGGAAAACCGTACTCTAACTCCTGGATGATTGGAGTTTACAAATATGAAGAGTCCCCTGGTCTTGTCAGCAATAGTGAACCCTGAAATGTCATCCGGCATTTCTTCCTGCCCAATAAGAATGCCCTGGGATTCTATGAGTTTAATCACATCAGTTATTGGCTGATGTCCAAGGTTCAGTCGACTTCTTTCCTGACCGGCAATTCTTATGCCCTGTTCTTTTGCCTCCCATTTGCTTGCTGGTGGCTTCAGCAGATAAGATGCTGTGGTTAGGGGATTACCCTCTATTTTAAGAATTTCCCTGAGGTTTCTGCTTTCCCGTCCAAGTTTCAGACAATTCGCAACACACTCTTTCAGTTCGGAGTTAGTCTTCAGATCAGCATTTGCCCGAAACAGAATAGCCACAGGATCCCCGTCCGTTTGTTTTTCCTTAAAGAAAACCAGTGGATCGCAGCCAAAGAAGTCGGCTATCTTCTCAAGGGTAACAGAGTCAATAACCCTGTTACCCAGTTCCATTTGTGCTACTGTTGCTCTCGAGGTTTTCAAGTATGCTGCCAGATCATCCTGAGAGTAGCAGAATTTCTCTCTAAGCTGTCTGACCTTTGTTCCAAGTTTCATTATTACCTGTCACCTCCAGGTTGTATCCAGCTACCAGTTGATTCCAGCTGGAGTTTTGGAATCAAGTGCAAGATGAGATGTATGACCAGAGCACAGACCAGTAAAAAAGCCGGTAATGGCTTTTTTGAGATAAGGGCTGTCTACAGTTTCTTCCCAACAATCATATCCAATACCATGAAAATGATCTGTAGCTTTCACTCGGTTGCTCCAGTCTTTTTCAAGTTGGTGGACAATATACAGGGTCACAACTACCAGAAATATTAGAATCATAGGAGAATGTCCAAACGCTCTGTGGTTTGGAGATGTAGGTGGATCAATTAGATCCGGCAGTATACCTCCCAGACATCCTCCAAAACCCGAACAAAGCAACTCAAGAAGATTAAGCTCTTTCAAGCTGATTTGTTTAATCAGGCTTACTGAGGTTCCAGCAGCGATTCCGACTGTAATGTGTTTTTTCTTATTTGACATTTTTCACCTCCTTTCACTACAAACTAACAGCATTGACAAAGAATGTCAATAACTGACATAATACGTTAAACGCAAAGGAGATGATATAATGGCAATGCAAAAACCAGGAGAAAAGCCAGCAATGTCCGGAGAGTATCTGGAAGTTGGCCCCAGAGGCGGGCAAGTACCCGCACCACGTCAGGTTTCGATTGAGAAGGGAGACACTCCCTTGTCCCCGACTCAGAAACCGGGTCGGAAATGGATTAAGGTTGGGCCGGTAAAGCCATAGCCTCCAAGCCGCCGCGTCCTTCCGGCCCGGCGGGTTTCTGGAGTTCCGGGGAGTGTTCCGGGAGATGCTTGCTTCCCAGAAGTGATATCTTTTTTGTTTCTTGACTATTTACCTGGTATCTCTGCGGTGTGTGATAGATTTGTAATAGAAAAATGTGATAAGGTAAGATTTCTAATGATATTCCAGTTTCAGTAACGATTTTACTGTTTCCCTCTCTAATTCTAACTCTAAGGATAATGTAATCGATAACTTTACAGAATGTGTATATATAACTATATTATACGAGAAGGCTGGAAAAGTAATAGAAAAATAGAATTTCTAACAGTATTGTGACTGAACGAGGTATTCGAAATGAAAAAAGTAAGAGCTGCAGGATACCAGTTCTTCATAGAGCAGTTTGAGCTGAAGGTACTTCCAAACTGGCACAAGTCTTTAGTTAGTTCTGCTGGAACATTTAAAACTGTTGTCGTGGAAGACGGGTTGGAGACAACAACCTTTCCCCCTGTACGGTGGCCGGGGGATACTCTGGGGGATCATCTTGAGTTCGCACTGAAGTATGACGGTATTAATCTGGGAATACTGTCTGCTTTGTTTTCCGTTGTGAGCGCATACGAAATTGCAATTTGGATAGAATCAAAACCAACTGGAAAATATGCTCGCAGAATCTGGTTTCTGTACGAGTTCCTTACCGGTCAGACTTTACCGGTCAAAGATGTTACTCAGGGGAACTACATCGTGCTTCTTGAGCCGGATGAATACTATACAGCGGACACGGGCATAAGAGCCAAGCGACAGCGTGTGGTGAACAATCTGCTGGGAGGCAGAGAATTCTGCCCAATTGTAAGAAGAACTGATGTTCTTTCTTCTATGGAAGAATTTAATATTCAACAGAGGTGTGGAGAGATTCTGGGATCTTACCCTCCTGAACTTATTCGGCGCGCACTTAGTTACCTGTACAGCAAGGAAACAAAATCCTCTTTTGAGTTAGAACATCTTAAGCCAAGCGCATCCAGAACTGAGAGGTTTATTGCGTCTCTTGAGATGGCGACCAGGCGGGATTTTTGCAACAAAGAGGATTTGATCGGGCTTCAGAACAGAATAGTAGATGAGCGTTTCAGGGACTCGGATTACAGGAACAATCAGAACTACATAGGGGAGATGATTTCCTTCAGGGATCAGAGAATTCACTTCGTATGTCCTAAACCTGAAGATGTTGAATCACTTATGGCAGGTTTGCTGGCTTCTCATTTGAGCATGATGGAAAACTCTGCAGAGTTACCAGCAGTTATACAGGCTGCAATTGTGGCATTTGGATTTGTTTTTCTGCACCCGTTTGGGAACGGGAACGGCAGAATCCACCGTTTTCTGATTCACAACATTCTGTTTCTCAAGAATGCAGTTTCAGAGGGGCTGATGTTCCCTGTTTCAGCAGCGATGTTGAAGAAACCTGATTTGTATGAATACGCTCTTGAAGCATTTTCCCGCCCTCTACTGTCTTTGCTGAAATTCGATCTGGATGACTTAGGCCAAATGACTGTCAAGGGAGAGACTGGAAACTTCTACAGGTACATAGATATGACAGTACAGGCTGAGACTCTTTTTGAATTCGTCAAGATGACCGTGGATCACGAACTGGTTATTGAACTGGATTTTCTCGTGGATTACGATAGAGCCAGAAAAGCAATACAGGAAGTGATTGATATGCCTGACCAGAGGCTTGATCTGTTCATCAGGCTCTGCCTGCAGAATAATGGAAGATTATCTGCAGGTAAGCGGAAAACACACTTTGCTTTCCTCAAGAACGATGAGCTGGAGGCAATCGAGAAGATTGTGCAAAAGGAGTTGTTCAGCAAGCGATCGTTGATTGAGTGAATCCTGCTTTGGAAAAAGAGGAGCATGTCCCGCAAAATCTCATTTATGACCAGCAGAGTAAATTCATGAGGAGAAGCTTTTCCAGGTTTATAGGCACCGCTGACATATTCCCCCGGTGAGATATATGCGTTCGAGAGATGAGCGAGAAGGCACTTAAACATGTCGACGGAGTAATGCTGCTGCTGAGTTCAGAGAAGTGGTTCCGGGTGATACTGATCTGGAGCCGGAATCATCATTGAGAATGAGTTCTGCACCCCTTTATCTTATTTCGCAATTTGCTGATTGGCGGTGCTGATCAATTCAACAATGTCATTTATGATTCTATCAAGTCTTTTGGCTGACAGTCCTTTTGTAGAGTAACTCAGTTTTGCTTCTTGAGCCAGATGACTGTTATTGAATAGTTCAATTATGTCTTTCTTTCGCCATCTCTGTCTTCCTGACATTGGTGAAAGAGCCGGAAAACTCGGAGTGAAGATCCAATCTTCACCGGTAAAGTCAATCAGTGTGCAATTTTCATTTGTTTTACCCGTCCAGACGCCAGTATGTCGTTCAAGTTCTTTTTCTGTTCCGGCAGTAAGCAGATCACCCTTTAGTACATAAATAACCGGGAACACCGGCTTTCTTCTGAGTAAATAGTGAATCAATCTATTTCCTTCCATCTGTTGCGTTAATCAGTTTTCAATTTCCAGCAACACAAGCATTACTGGTGGTCAAACAGGCTCAACTGATTGGCAGTATCCTTTAGTGATTGCCTATTTCGGTCTCTTTAGACCGAGATCTTTCCAGAGTGGTAAGAAATCAATCTGATCTCCGTGGGATGCATGACTGGATTCAAGCATTTTCAAGAGGTTTACAACCTTTTTTCTGTAAGATTTGTCTTTAACTGCTTCTCTTGGAGATTTCCCATCAAGTGCAGGCATGTGCTCGTCAGGCCAGTTGCGATACAGATCTGCGTAAACCTGAGCCATAACTTCTTTGGGAACATCGAGTTTTTCTCTTGGAGGTGTTTCTTCCCTGGATATTTTTTCCATGTCAATATCATGGTATTCAATACTTGATTCTATTATCAAGTTTCCCAGTGCCTCTTCAACGGCATTTCCAACCCGCCGGCATCTTTCCTCAGAGTTTATATCAACAGTCATCTTGCTGTCTGAAACAAATATGCCTTTTGCGATAAGAACGGGATTCACTTTTCCTTTTGGTCTTTCCTCGGCCCAGACAAAAAAACTATCATCCTCTACTGCTATTTCGCTGATGCTATCAAGAGCTTTCATTGCTTCCGGTCTGGAATTATCCTTGAGGTTGTAGTGAATTGTTATGGGCTTCAGCATTTCCTGATCGGTGTTTTGCAGTATGGGCATTTTTCTCGGGGTTCCATGGATATTCGCCCAGAGTTGAGGGCCTGCCACCCAGTCTGTTTTTAGATATTTAGCCCATGTTTTTGACTTGCCGAAATACTCTTTCCTGACTCTCAACGAGTCAATAACATAGTCCAGCTCCATTCTCGGGATATCGAGAGCAAGACCTGTCATAAGATTTTCTCCTCTGCATCGGGCGAATCTGAAAAAGAAAATGGTCCATTTTATTAGCTGTTCAGTTGCAGACTTCTCAGTAATAGTCAGTGTTTTCCGTGACAGCAGATCAGTTACTTCAAAATGGCTTCCACGAACCACTGCTGTAACTTCATACAGCGAATAACTTGCATCCCTGTAGCTTTCCAGATATTCAACGGCAGCCGGGTGAAGTGTTTCTCTTTGATCTTCAAGAAAACGGTCAATGAGAGAAGTTCCGTCGGGAAATCTGTAGTCACTTAATGCTGAATCAAACTCATTCTGCAAAACAACTTCAGTAGCTCTTCTGATAAAGTCATGTACAACTTCTTCGCTGTGATTATCGGTCAGCTCCTCAAAATACTGTTCGTTTACTTCTTTGCGGATCCCCTCATCTTCATTTACCAGAATTTCAGCTAATCTCTCATGAACTGATCTTATGGATTCTCTTGCAATTGCATAGGTTCTTTTCTCCGTCTGCCAGCAGCAGTTCTTGTATTTACGCCCGGAGCCGCAGGGACATTTTGATAAAAGGTGAGTTTTGGGAGTAAGCATTTGTGCCTCCAGGCGGTTTTCACAGAAAACGAATTCAATACACAGGGAAGTTGTTTGAAAACAGATGGATTAATATGAACAGATCGGGAATCTTTTTCAATGGCACTTCAATGAGCCTTCTGAACTGTTGGTCCTTCTTTTTCAGGATGATTCGATATGGTTTTTCGTGTAATGTCATTTTTTGCGGAAAATCTTGGAGGATTGTCGAGGAATGAAAACCTTTCATCTTTTTAAGGTTTGATAGTTTGGGAGAGAGACCTCGTCAGCGACAAGGAGAATTCCCGTTTTCAGATCAATCAGGTGCAGTACTACCTTATGAGAAAATAATAAAACTTGGGGTTGTCGCATATTGCGGGAAAGATTTCGACAGGATTACTATAGCAGAAATTTCTTTCTTTTTGGCTATAGATATTCAAGGACAATAACAGCAATGCGCTGTGAGTGCAGATATTCTTTTCACCTAATCTGGGCGATTCAAGATATTTTCACTCTTAGAAGCATAACTTCCAGAGGATTTGCCGTCAAGATTTTGTTCTCACGTGTCTGCATGAACCGTTCCAGCAAAAAGAAGAGCAAATCACACATATTGTTCCTGAACTGGCATATAGACTATTTCTGGACGCGGTTTTGCGTCTGCTTTTCTTATTCTTCCTGATCGATTAGTAATTACTTTCTGGATGGGCTCGAGCTATATCACAAACTACCTTATGGAGGTTAGATTCATTATGAAATATCAAATGAAACTGTTGATCGGAGTTGCGATTGTTGCAGTGCTTGCTTGTGGAAATCCCGTTCAAGCGCCTGGAGGAGGCACCGCTGACATTGAGTTTCCCCCGATCGGATCACTGTACATCAGCTACAACACCAGCGCGACGGTTGTCGATGCCGTGACCCTGCTGGCTGAGGGCGGCGCGCCGCTCAACGGCTATACCTGGCAACTGGCATCCCTTTCCTCGTATCCCTCCGGGACGACCGTTGACCCGCTGACCGGGGTGTTTAAGCCCACCGGCGGCGCAATCTCGCATACGCCGACGACGTTCAGGATGACCGCCACCGCTGGCTCGTACACGGCAACAAGCCCTCCCTACACGGTCAGTGTGGTCGATTACGGGAGCGGACTCCTGCCCTCGGCGATTCTCCAGCAGTGGTGTCCGGGCGTCGACCCCAGCGCACTTGAGTTGATGGACGCGGAAGCGGGCAAGAGCTACGGTGCTTCGCTCTTTGTAATGGGAGGAACTCCGCCCTACTACTGGCGGGAAGACCTGTCGTACAGCGAGCGTGACGACTTGACCGAGGCCGGGCTCACGATTCACTACACAAACGGTGTCGTAACCGGCATGCCCTTCGAGAGTGCATCCGGCAAGACGCTGCACTTCCGGGTCGTCGTGCAAGACGCTGTCGGCGACACGGCTGCCTACGAGCCGGTCTACTCCATCAGCGTTCTCTAGCGTGAGTTTTTATGCATCGCTCAGGAATTAATGGTGAGCCGTTCTTGAATGTATGCTTCAACTTTCAAAGGGAGGTGATAGCGAATTCAACATCCTGATGTCCCAGATCTTCGGTGGAATGGTCAACTGGAATCCCCGTGTTCATGCATTGATCACTGATGCCTGCCGGGACCGGCGGGGCAATTTGTACCCGTGCCTGAAATAGACGCTTCCAATATTCTGGGGATTGAAAAACTCTTTGCCGCTCTTGTTTTCTGGATGCTTCTGGAGGAAGGCATGATCTCTGAGGAGCTTGCAAGAAGACGCGCACCTGGAAGCACAGCGGCTTCAGCGTCTACCGTACTGAATCCATTGAGGCAAGCGATGATAACGGTCGAAAGACCCTCAGCGAATACATATCAAACAATCATTTTCATGGCATAAACAGATATATCGATTAAAAAAAAGAGAAAAGAATTTTTCATTTCAGGGACTAAATCGGCAATTACGGGCAATTCACGAGTATCTTTGACTGGGTGTACAAAGCGTATTATGTCTACTATTTTATCCGTGTGACTATTCTTGCAGAGAAGGGATTTCATTTTGGAACATATTGAAATAGAGAAACTTATTGATATCTGTCGTGCGAATGGTGCACGCAAAGTATCTCTTTTCGGTTCGTTTGTTCGAGGGGAAGCCGGTCCTGACAGCGATATTGATTTGATTGTGGCTTTCATTCATCCAACAGGTTTTCTTGCTCTGGTTAAACTTGAACGAGAACTCTCTGAAGCAATGGGCAGGAAGGTTGATCTTTTAACTGAGCAGGCAATCAGCCCGTATCTGCGGAAACAGATACTGAGTGAACAGAAGGTTTTGTATGAAGCAGCAGGATAATTGTCTTTACCTTCGACACATTTTAGATTCAATCGCTAAAATCAGAGAATATATTGAAAGTGCAGATGAACACACATTTCGAAATACTGATTTGCTTCGGGATGGGGTTATCCGGCAAATTCAGATAATTGGAGAAGCTGCTAAACGAATCTCTCCCGATCTTCGTTCTCACTACTCGGATGTTCCATGGCGCGATATGGCCGGAATGCGCGATAAGCTTATCCATGACTACTTTGGAGTTGATGTAGATATGGTTTGGATAACAGCCACCGAAGATTTACCTGAATTAGAGAAGTCAATATCAGATATTCTCTCAGAATTGGATTTGTCACGGTAATTCATTGTCAGAGCAGGGCATTCGAATGTCAGATCACGAAGAACCGGGAAGTATTTGCCTGAGGCCGTTTCTCTTTCAGAAGCGGCCTCATTGTACTGCCGGTAAATGAATGATTTTACCGGTTATTGTTCCTGTTTAAGTCTCCGGTTCTTTTCCACTATCTGCTCGATACCTGCCAGGGTCTGCTTGTTGGCAGAGCCTTCAATGGCCTTTACTGCGATGTCCTGTACTTTACCGTACGCTTTTTCCAGTCTTTCATTGATCTCTGCCAGTTGTTTGGCCTGTTCTGTAACAGTACCCTGGAGGGATTCAATCTTCATCTGAAGCACATTACTCCTGCCCTCGGCCTCTACTTTAATGAAAGCTTCGTTCTTTTCTGCGATCTCATTCAATCTGTCAGAGGTATCTTTAACTGCTTTGGTTATGCGTGTTTCAAGTTCTTTTGGGAAAGCTGCAACTTTCTCCTCAAGATCCTTCATGCGTGTCTCTCTTTCTGCTACACCGGTTTCCCGGTCATGCAGATCTTTCTCTTTGTCTTTGACGATTTTTTCAAAGTCTTCCTTATCAAGAGCCAGTTGTTTCTCCTGTTTTTCCTTTTCATCTGTCAACTGGTTTCTGGCCAGATCCTGCTCTCGATTGAAATTGTACTCAAATTCTTCCTTTTGCCGCTGACGCAGCTTTTTCTCCTGCTCGTCTTTTTCTTTGGTGGATTCCTGAGCCGCTTGTTTTTCTTTGTTCCACTGGATGCGTGTTGATTGAATATCATCATCGAGAAGTTGCTTCCTTGCATTCATTTCAATATCAAACTCTGCTTTTTTCCTGGACATTTCGGCTTCGTACTCTAATTTCTTCTGGTTCTGGGCTCCGATTAATGCCGCCAGTGCATGGGCTGATCTTTCTATTTCAAAGATTTCTTTAAGTTCGCTATCTTTTATTGCGATGGCTTCCTGGATTTTCTTGTACTTCTCGGTTTCCACTTCAATATTCTCAGAGATTTGCGTAAGTGATTTGCTCATCTCTACTCGCAAATCATTGATTTCCGTCAGTATGCTTTTCTCGGCAACGGTATCGGCAACCTTTACCACTTCTACCGCCTTTTTCTTTTCAAGTATTACTTCGGGTTTAAGCTCGCTCTGGGCTTTGGCTTCCAATTGATCGACCAGGTCATTGTAGGCTTCAATTATCTCTTTCTTGGTGTTGGACATTGAAACATCAGTATCTGCTTTCTTTTTGGCAACCATGATGAACCTTTCTGACTCAGTTAACGGAATTGGATAATTCGATCTTATCCGGTAATCCCTGTTTCCAGTTTCCCGAAAAGAAACATAACACAAACAGAGAATTTGATTTTTCCGGAGTTGATTCCGGTATGGGATTCTGTGCAGTGACGCAGGATACTTGTGCAGTAAGCTATTCAGCGGTTATGGAGAAAGGTTGAAAAGCTGTCGGAAGAGGAAGAAAGTATTAGCTGATGTGATATTATGGTGCTTTCTGAGCTCTTCGCTCCATAAGAATTTCTCTCCCAAGATATAATTTCACCAGACTCTGGTAAGGTATATCCTTCTTGTGAGCAAGAATTTTTAACTGCTCAATCATGTATTCGGGAAGACGAATTGAGATTGATTTAGTTGTGGGTTTAAGATTCGGGAAGACTCCGTGCTTCGGAGAGTTGATGTCCATATAATCTAAAGGAGAGTTTTTTGACCAGAACTCTCTTTCCTGATCCTCGTTTTCAAACAAGGGTATTGTCTTGTTAGTGTTCTTCATAATACTTTCTCTCTTTCCTGCTCATATCTCTTGCGGAAATAATTCTAATCAGTTTTCCGCGGACTGTGTAAATAATCGTCAGCTGCCGATGGGAATCAGTTCTGCCCAGAGCACTGTATCTCATTTCAGCTCGTGAATGTTTTTTATCTTTTATGATTATTAATGGTTGATTAAAGAAAATTTCTTCGCATTCTCCGTTAGACACATTGTGTTTCAAGAGATTCTTATTTCTATTCCCGTCATTCCAGTCAAAACCTGTAATATCTGCTTGAATTAACTTCATGCATGTAATGTATACATATGCAATATACGCGTCAAGGGTAGTTTCAGGTTTTACTGGTATTATAAAAAGCAGAGTTACAATGGTTTTGGCGTTAGAACCGGATCCATCACAGGAACTCGTAGCGAAATGCCGTAGAGTGCTGTGGCTACGAGGCTTACGAATGCATAATCCGGTAACCGAGACATCTGTCGAGCGTCCCGCCTTAGCGGAGGCATACTTTTACAGTATGTCGAGGACGGATGCATGAGTATAACGAAGTAGCCGCTGCTGTATACGGTGTTGCAGTAGAGTATTTGTGATGGATTTGGGTTAAAGGCAGTAATAATGGGTAAGGCAGGTGCAAAGCAGTATGGGAAGTGAATGCCGGCAGAAAACACCACAGGAAATCAAGTGATTCCCGTAAAGTTTACTGCCGGGGGTATTTAAATCAGCATCTTTCTACTCATCCCAGTCAGGGTATTGAGGGGGAGATTCTCCCTTCTTCATGATGATTGCCGGAAGTATTTTCTCCTTCGTGCTGGATTTACCCTCGAATGTCAGTTCATGCCACCATTCATCACCCCAGTCGAAGAGGTAGTAAAACTTCTGTTTTTCCCTGAGCCTCAAAGAACCAAGCGTTGCTTCAGTTGAGTTGCCTTGTTCGCCGAATGGCGCCATGACATCTTCCATCGGGGGAAAGAATGCTCGGGATTTCATTATCACCTGCTTGGAGCTTGTGGCTTTATTCGGGAAGAAAAATGAATACAGGTGTTCCTCTTCCCGGTCAAAGGCACGGAAGATCGCTTCGTGGAGATCATTCAGCGTCTGATCTTCTCTGATGGCGATTTTCCTGTAGATCCTCTTATTACCAATCAGGGCTACCTTTACCTGCAGTACTTTTCCATTCGATTTAACTTGTCCTGTTGTTTGTTTTCCTGTGCTGTGGTTTCCTGCCGGAGCTTTTCCGGTAAGAATGGAATTACAGAGGTCTTCGGAGATATCTTCCAGCGGTTTAAGTTCATCTTCTTCCTCTTTAACAGGGAAGGGGATTCTCTTGATATCCATTTCATTAATAATCTCAAAAAGCTTGTCACCTTCCGGAATCGACAGGTACTTTGGCTTAGTGCCTATTTCGATTATTTTCTTTAAAAGAATTCCGGGAACAGAAAGTTCCATTCTACGCAGCGAACCTTCCGGAGCGAAGAGTTCATGTACCGCATAACCAGTATCCTCGTCAACTACCAGCAACAAGTAAGCAGTCGATGGTCGTTCGCCGGGCTGTCCGACGCTTCCCGGAAAAAGAAAAAGACTGGCCTGAGTGCCATTTATGCCTGGTGGAAGGTTCCAGAGGTCTTTCAGAAGCCTGCTGTCCAGCTTGTACTTGTCCTTAAGTTCGGGGGAGGGGGGGATGTTTTCAACAGAATCCACCCACTGACCCATAAAATATGTCCTGTAAAGGCATTTCATATCACTTGAGTCCAGGTCATGAAACTGTTCTGTTTCTTTCCTGCGATAAACATCAAGCGCCTGTTCAAGATATTCAGTGAGCATTGTCGCTTCGCCGCTGGTTAAAAGAGCGGGAATGTAACCGGGAGTATGGGACATGAAAGCAGGGGTTCCAGGACAATCCTCTTTATCGATTCCGGAAGACTTAAAAGGCTGTGTTACTTCCGGAGGGAGATCACTTAAGTCTTCGAAGATCAGAGAAAACATTTCCAGCTCAAGCATGCTGTTTTGCTGGTTCAACCGCCTGATCCGGTGAAGGGCGGTTTCTCCTCTGTAGATCAGTATGCCGAATGTTTCACCAAGCTGTCCGATTATCTGGATGTAGCCGGTTTCTTCTATGCCTGACAGCTTAACACCGAATACGAGATCTCCCGGGACTGTTTCCCAGGGGTTGATATCTGTAATCTCTCCGGCGAGCTGAAACAGCCTTTTCAGCTGAGTTTTTGAGGGTTCCGCATTGTTCATGCCTGCTCCAAATTGAAAACACTGATACCTTGAATATCAGCGGTGATTGCCTGGTCCACCGGAAGAAACCAATATCTTTTCCAAGTTCGGAACATAATTAGTTGCCTGCTGTCAGTCATGTGGTTGCCCTTGCGGTCTCTTCTCCGGGTGAGGCTCCGTCCGTTTATGTGATGTATAGGCATTAACGTACTCAGGTACCTCTTTTTCATTTACATTTAACAGATCTGTCCCCAGAGGCAGCTTGACATCAATTGACCTGAGTGATTCCTGGTTCATGCTTCTTCTCGATATCAAGTTCTCGTGCTGCTCCTGTAAGACAATTTAAACAAGCCTTCCAAGTAACTGAATCTCTATAGGGAAAGATTCCCGTAATCCGCTTTCTTGCTTCACCTGAGAATTATAGCCCTTCGAAGGCTTTGTTTCGTAGAGAGAATGCTTTATTCTCTCTTTTCTTGAGTGAAGGATTGATCTGATGGATTCTGATGTATTTATCATATGGTCAACTGTTCCACTGCTGTGTTACTTCTGCTCATTGACTCGTTTATGACAATTCCCCATACTTTCACAGGACGGTGAATAATGAGATGTGTGATTTTCTGCTTTTTCTTTGGTGCTGTTCTATCGTGTTTGTCTGTGAATACCTGTTCTGCTTCAGACGAGTGTGATTTTCTTATCAGAGCAGATGTCATGTTTGTCTGGTATCCTCCTGTTCCGCCGGAGCCGCCGGATGAGCTTGCTTATGACGATGGAACAGCCTACTGGCTGACATGGGCAGGGCTGTATCGGGGTACATACTTCATTCCTGAAGAATTTTATTTATCAATTCAGGATTGCATGGTTGAGGGAGCTGAATTCTGGTTCTACCATCACACCAGCTACCCATGGGATACAAGCTAGTTCTATGCGGAATTTTGGGAGGGTGATTTGCTGACACCTCATTCTCTTTTCAATGTAACAGAAGTTACTGCGATACACTATTCTGCTGTCACAGTTGAATATCCTCCGGATATCTGGGTTAGTGACGGGTTCTGGATTCTTGAAAATACAGAACAGTCCACAGGCGGGTGGCCTTCTCTTCTTGGAGACAACTCACCGAATTTTACTGGAGAGTCAAGATCATTCTATTCGGATGATTTCATTGTATGGTTCCCCTGGCTCTCGGGAGAAATTTCCACCAATATGGAGTCATTTGACCAGTGTTCATGGGGAACAGTAAAAAGCCTGTTCCGATGATCCCTTCACTGAACCCCTTTCCGGAGTGAAACGAGTTCAGCTTGTAAAAAATTCCCCGTCTGAATCAGGACAATCAAGGTATCTGCATTAGAAACCCGGCTGAACGGCTTACTGATCTGTGTGTTTGATTCTTTCCCAGGAAGAATGTGATGTAATCAGGACTCTTTGAAAGATGACCTGAGTGGATGCTCGGACCGGTCAAAGTTTTTACTCTCCTTCGCCGGAGCTGGTTGCTGATCCTGCGCAGTTGGTCGCTGTGGATAGGCTGGAGCTGGGTTTGGAGGAGGGGGCTACTGCTGTGGATGTTTTTCCTGAGGGGTTTCTGGAGTTCTGAGATGTGCCCTGGGAGATGCTTGAATCGGACCAACTGAAATAATTATTCATAGAATCACAGTTCTTGATTGCTTGATTGTTTTTGTATTATAGGAGTATGCTCTACTTTGCAGCGCAGATATTTGAAAAGAAGGGGAAATTACAATGAAAGGCCAAAGGAGTTTATGTAATATGAGAATAATGCTTTTACTTCTGGTTATGGTTTTTCCAATTGATTCAGTTTCTGGAAGTTCAGGGCAGATGCACGAGAATGGGCTCGTCTCTGATGATGTCACGGAATCAATATTGCGGGATGGAGAAGAGTCTCACACTGATCCTTCCAGGTGGAGTGCGCCGAGGCTTTTTCATACGATCTTCAAGGAAGAGTATGAGAACAGGATTATTATTTCCATGGGCGAATTCCCCACTATTCTGCCTGAGGCTGTCTATTCCGAAAACGAAGCATACTACTTTCTGCTCGTTGAGCCTGATTTTGGGCGAAGCGGTCCATGGTCAACCAGGATTGTTATAAATGCTGAGCAGGAAGAACCAATACTGATCGATCTGATTGACCATTCTTCA